>CAYQDZ010000031.1:0-13701 GCA_964416375.1 uncultured Bacteroidales bacterium | reverse complement strand
CAGCTGAAGGTAAGAGTGCGTGCACTTCCTACCATAAAAAATAAGGAGTCTGCCCTGAGGATTGAAGTGAAAAAGGCTAAAGATGAAGCGAAGAGGCTTGATAAGGACCTGGAGCAAAAAATAAAGTCGTACGACAAGATGGTTGAGCTATGGGGTGAATTTGAGTCAAATCTTGTCAGCATTGAAGATGTTAAGCTGGGAGTAAAGAAAATTGCCGGCGTAAAAACTCCTGTTCTCGAGGGAATTGATTTTCATGTTGCTGAATTCAGTGTTTTTAACTCTCCCAAATGGTTCCTTGGAGGAATTGAGCTAATCAAAGAAATGATAAATCTGGCCATTGAGCGCGATGTATTCTCCAGAAAAATGGAGTTGCTGAATTATGCCAGGAAAAAAACCACCCAAAAAGTGAACCTCTTTGAAAAAGTCCAGATTCCCGGATATGAAGACGCCATTCTTAAGATAAAGCGATTTATGGAAGATGAGGATAATTTATCCAAATCGGCTCAGAAAATTGTAAAAACCAGACAACAGGAGGAGGTGATGCAATGATAGTACCAATGAAAAAATACTCATTCCTGGTTTACCATAAAGAATACACAGACTTTTTGGATGGTGTACGGGAATTGGGTGTATTGCATGTTATTGAAAGGGAATCGGGTGAGATAGAAGATGAAGAAATGCGATTGAAATATCAGCAGGTCAGTGAGTTAAATCATGCCATCAAATTTCTCTCAAAACGTGAGATAGAAGCAATACCTGCGGATGAAAAAATCTCTGATGGTATTTCCATTCTGAATGAATTGAAAAAGCTGCAGTCGGACCAGGAAGATTACCATCAAAAACTTGCTCAACTTCAGAAAGAGAAACGTACACTTGAACCATGGGGTAATTTCAGTTGGGAAACCATTGAAAAACTCGATCAGGCAGGATACAAAATAGATTTTTACATCTGTCCGAACAAAAACTACAATCCTGAATGGGAAACCGGTTATAATCTCATATCCATTAACAAAGCCGGTGGACAAAATTATTTTGTCATCACTCGCAAACCGGATGAAATCATCGAAATTGATGCGGAAAAAGTTCAGCTTCCGAAAATATCTCTTTCACAGATTGCTAAGTCTATCGATGAAGTTCATGGCATATTAGAAAAGACAGAAGAACTCTACGACGATTTCGCAGCCCATTATATCGCAAGCTTAAAAGAAGCTAAAAAAAGCATAAGCAATGAGCTTGATTTTAGCAAGGTAGTACTAAGTACTCAGAAAGAAGCAGATGAAAAACTAATGATCCTTGAAGGATGGGTTCCTGTTGAAAAAGAAGAAGAAATTATTAATTTCCTTAAAAAAGCGAATGTATATTATCAAATTGAAAAAGCGACTCCCAAGGATAATATTCCTGTTCTTCTAAAAAATAAAAAATTCCCGAAATTATTTGAGGGCATTGGCGAATTGTATTCTTTACCGAATTACAAGGAGATTGACCTCACTCCATTTTTCGCTCCCTTCTTTATGTTATTCTTTGGTTTTTGCCTGGGAGATGCGGGTTACGGACTATTATTTATTCTGGGTGCTACCTATTTCAAATTCAAAGCCGATAAGAAATTAAAGCCTGTACTCACGCTCATTCAGTTTCTGGGTCTCGCGACAGTCATCTTCGGAACCATCACAGGAACTATCTTCGGAATAAACCTGATCGATTCAGGATATATTATTACTGAGCATACACTTGCAATTCTACAGCAACAAAACTTACCTGCTGATTTGATTGATAAATTACAAAGTATAATGGACGTAGATATTGAGACGAGAGATGCTTTTCTTAAGAAGATAACCACTATGTATGGCAGTGATCTTTCAGCGGATCATGAAAAATTGATATTGAAATATACCGAATCAGATTTTTCATTTTTGAATTCCTTCAGGTACTTGCTTCTTGATCCAAACAAAATGTTTAACCTGGCACTTGCTTTGGGAGGCATACAAATTATTTTCGGGATGTTTATTAAGGCTGCCAACCAGGCACGAATGTTTGGTATCAGATATGCATTTTCGACCATTGGCTGGCTTGTATTAATTCTCGGAGGTGGTGCACTTTACTCTCTATATACATTAGCTAAGCTGGATGCTAACACAGCAAAAACAGTATTCTTTTTTGTATTAGGTATTAGTAGTTTAGGAATTTATTTCTTCAATGATCCCAAGAGAAACATCCTGGTAAATTTTGGCGCCGGACTGTGGGATACCTACAATATGGTTACCGGTATTCTGGGTGATTTGTTGTCTTACATCCGTTTGTTTGCGCTGGGCATTTCGAGTGCAATTTTAGGTCTCGTCTTCAATCAACTAGCCTTAGATATGAGTCCTTTCGATATTCCTGTTGTCGGGCAACTGGTATTTGTCATTATTTTGCTCGCCGGACATGGTATCAACATATTCATGTCAGGTTTAGGATCCTTTGTGCATCCTTTGCGCTTGACATTTGTTGAGTTTTATAAAAACGCCGGTTATCTTGGCGGCGGAAAAAAATACAATCCTTTTAGTAAAAAATAATTTTAAAAATTTAATACATAAACACTATTCATTATGGAACCTATTATTTTAGCTTATATTGGTGTCGGTTTGATGGTTGGACTGGCCGGAATCGGTAGTGCCCTTGGCACATCAATGGGTGGCAATGCGGCTGTTGGAGCCCTGAAAAAAAACAGCGATGCGTTTGGTAGTTATCTTGTACTGAGTGCACTTCCCGGAACACAGGGATTATACGGATTTATGGGTTACTTTTTAATGAAAGGCCATTTGGTAGCCGGAATGGAATGGTTACCTGCTGCTGCAATTTTTGGTGCAGGTCTTTCCCTGGGTTTTGTTGCTTTACTTTCTGCCATTCGTCAGGGACAGGTATGCGCAAACGGTATAGCCAGTATTGGTGCAGGGAACGATGTTTTTGGTAACACTCTTATTCTTGCTGTATTTCCCGAGCTTTATGCAATTATTGCTTTTGCAGCAACCTTCCTTATCAACGGGACTCTTTAAAAAACCTGAGATAGATAGTTTAAGTCCAGCTGAAATTCATTATTTTTCAGCTGGATTTTAATTTATAGCTATGGATTATGTATTGCTTGTATTATCAATTGTCATCCTGCTTGTGGGTTTTATCGGATGCCTGATCCCTATACTTCCCGGGCCCCCTCTTAGTTATGTGGGATTGCTGATACTTCATTTTACGAAATTTGCCGATTTCTCTGCCGGAAATCTTTTGTTCTTAGGCTTGTTGGCCCTGATTGTCCAGATCCTTGATTACATAGTTCCTGCCTGGGGAACAAAAAAGTTCGGGGGATCAAAATACGGAATGTGGGGAAGTATTATAGGATTAATTGCCGGCCTGTTTTTCATTCCTGCTATAGGCCCTTTTGGTATCATAACCATATTGGGCGGACCATTTGTCGGGGCACTGATCGGTGAAAAAATGGCAGGCAAAAACTCGAATGATTCTATGCGTGCCGCTTTCGGTTCTTTTATTGGTTTTTTGACCGGCACCTTAATGAAGCTAGTATGTTCTTCCGTTATTGCGGTATATTTTGTGAAAGAAATCATACAATTTTTTAAGCATTGACATGTACAAAACCGGTAAATACTGCATTTTTCTGCTAATAATTCTGAGTGGAAAAGTCTATTCCCAGTCAGATTATTATACTTACACCTTAAAAAATTTCAGAAAAGCCCAAGTTTTCAAAGAAACAATTGATTTAAACAATCCTGATCTGGCCAGATTGCATGCCGTTGTTTTTTACCTCACAAATGAACAGCGCATCAAAGAAAAACTCAGTGAACTTACATATCATCCTAAACTGGAAGAATCATCCATCCTCCATTCTGAGAACATGGTAAAGCATGATTTTTTCTCTCATTACAATCCACATTCCAAAAAGCTGCGTGATCCAAACGACCGGGCCCGTTTTGTTGGAATTCTCAATCCCTATCTGGCGGAAAACATTGTTGAATCTTTTGTTTTACAGTACAATGCCGGCGATGAAGTATATCCCGAAGGTAAAGGAATTTTTAGTTACAAACCCAACGGAGATCCCATAGGCCCACATTCATACCTCAGTTTAGGTGAAACCATGATAGACAGGTGGATGAATTCACCGCAACACCGTGATAACATACTATCAAAAAAGGCTGTTCAACTTGGTTGTGGAACAGCCTTTTATCTAAAAGAAGATTTTAATGAGATGCCTGCAGTTATTGCTACCCAAAACTTTCAATTGTATGAACCCGTGAGAGTAAATGAATAACGGCATGTAAAGCTTTATCCAGTTTACACCTGAACCTCAGCTAAGATTCGCACTTTGTTGGTATGTGCTCTCAAAACTCTCAAATTACGGCCGGCAACAGTTTTACCATCAAGAGTTTTAACAGCTTCCATAGCCTCTTTTTTGTCAGGCATATCCAAAAAACCAAATCCTTTAGATTTGCCAGTTCTTTTGTCGCGAATGAGTTTAATGGCGTCTACCTTCCCGATTACCTCGAAAATTTTTTTGATTTCGTCTTCACCGAGAGAATAATTGATGTTGCCAATGTAGATAGTCATGGCGCTTATTTTGAAATTAAAAGTCATATACAAGTTAATAAATTAATTTCTCAAATAATAATTTTTATCGAAGAAATTGACTGTCAGATGTTTTAACTTTCAACTACCCTAATGTGGCAACCATTACAGCCTTTATGGTGTGGATCCTGTTTTCAGCTTCGTCAAAAACAATTGAATTTTTAGATTCAAAAACTTCTTCTGTTACCTCCATGGCTTCCAATCCAAATTTGTTGTATATCTCCTCTCCTACTTTGGTATCCCGATTGTGAAAAGCCGGAAGACAGTGAAGAAATTTCACATCCGGATTCCGTGTAAATTCAATTACTTTGCTGTTTACCTGGTAAGGTTTCAATATAGAAATTCGCTCTTCCCAAGCACTTTCTGGTTCCCCCATAGACACCCACACATCTGTATACAGAAAATCAACACCTTCAACAGCCTTTTTCACATCCGTTGTAAGGGTAATCTTCGCCCCCGATTCATCAGCTATTTCCAAGCACTGATTTACCAGTTGTTCATCGGGCTGGCATTTTTTTGGTGCAGCAGCTCTGAAGTCCATGCCCAGCTTTGCAGCTCCTACCATCAGTGAATTGCCCATGTTGTTGCGTGCATCACCCAGGTAACAGAATTTTAACTCATTCAATGCTTTACCCGAATGTTCCTGCATCGTTAAAAAATCAGCCATGATCTGGGTTGGATGGAATTCATCAGTTAATCCATTCCAAACAGGAACTCCGGCATATTTTGCCAGGATTTCTACCAAATTCTGTCCATAACCTCTGTACTCTATGCCATCATACATTCGTCCTAAAACTCTTGCTGTATCTTTCATCGACTCCTTATGACCAATCTGAGAGCCTGAGGGTCCAAGATAGGTGACATTTGCTCCCTGATCGTAAGCGGCAACTTCAAATGCACATCGCGTTCTTGTCGAAGATTTTTCAAATATCAAAGCGATGTTCTTAGCTTTCAGATATTGCTGTTCCTTTTTATCTCTTTTCGCAATTTTTAGTGAGGCGGATAAATCGAGAAGGTAAAGAATCTCTTCCTTGCTGAAGTCAAGCAGTTTCAGGAAATGCTTATTATTAAGTTGAATTGCCATGAATTATGAATTAAAATGTAACAATCGTTTTCATGCTTCTAAATTATGAAATGTAAATGAAACAGAGAATGACGAAAATCATAATTTTGCATATTTATACTCGGGAAATGCAAATAAATACATATTTATACACTTTCATTGAACAGGTAATACAGGTACTTAATCTTGAATAACTGTCATTAAGTCAAATATTAAATCAATCCCTGAACGAAGCAGCAAAAGCTTCGTATATTTAACCAAAATTTATTTGATATGATTCGTGTTTATATACTTTTTTCATTGGTTATTCTGTTGGTTTCGTGTGGCGAAAAAAGCGAGGATGGAATTTATGATCAGGGCAGATTAGAATACAAGATCAAATACCTTAATGCTGAAAAAAATAATTATGATCCTTCCTTTCTCCCCAAGAAAATGGTTCTTGATTTCAATCAGGATTTTAGCATCAATAACATTGATGGTTTTATGGGTTTTTTCAAACTTGGAAACATGACATCTTTTAAAAATAAAAAAGTAAAAACATACCTTAAGGTTCTTGATAAAAATTATGCCTTTATAGGCGATAGAAATGAAATGATGTGCTGCTTTGATTGTATGGATAACATGGAAATGGAAGAAGACACTGCAAGCTATGTAATAGCCGGTTTGAAATCCAAAAAAGTTACAGTAAGTTTTAAAGATACCGATGAAACCTTTGATATTTATTATACCAAGGATATAAACCTGCACAAACCGAATGTTACCAATCCATATCGAAATATTGATGGTGTGCTGACTGATTTCAGGCTTGTAATGGGACCCTATTTCATGCAATTTACAGCAACCAAATTCGATTCCGAATATGTACCGAAAGAACAAATGAAAATACCTGAACAGGCAACCATCGTTAACAGACCTGAAATGGTCTCTATTCTGAACCGGTTGATGATCCAGAATCAATAGTCAGTTCAAACTGTTTAATCGTTGAATAGTTTAACTGGTGAATTGAAGTCTCTTTATAATAGTCGCTGGTCACAAGACAAAAGTGGAAAGTCACAAGTTATAAGTCAAAAACACTCAACTCCATTTTATCAGTTCATCAATTTCTTTGGCCAGATTACTGCGTCACTGCGTTCCTCGTAATGACGGATTGGATTAGTCATATTACCCAACAACCCAATAACCAATTTCATTTCATCAGTTCATCGATTCATCAGTTATTCAACTTATCACCTTCTCATCTTTCCAACTCACCAACTCATCACGGAAAAGTTATCTATTAAAATCTTTGTGTGATTTCGTGCCTTCGTGTTTTTGTGGCTGATTGGTAACCTGTTTCTGCCACAAAGGCTCAAAGACGCAAAGAAATCACCAAAAACCCAACAACCTAAAAACCCAATAACCAGAACCAATTTACCAATTACCATTCACCAATCACCATTCACAAACTAATCAACTTCTCAACGATTACCCAGTTAAACAACCGAACGCAGTGAGCTCGACGAAGTCAATTCCACAGTTAAACATTCCTCTTCAACTTATCAACTCATCAACTCATCAAATAGATAGGAGATATAAGACAAAAGACAAAAGTGAAAAAGTATTAAGTATTGAGTATAAAACATCTAGAAACTAGCAACTTCTCACTTTCTCATTTTACCCAGCACCCTACCTCAACTTCTCATTTTCTCATCTTCTCATCTTCTCACCTTCTCATCTTCTCACCTTCTCAACTTCTCATCTTCTCATCTTCTCAACTTTTCACCTTCTCATCTTCTCATCTTCTCATCTTCTCATCTTCTCACCTTCTCACCTTCTCATCTTCTCATCTTCTCAACTCATCACCTCATCACCTCATCACCTCATCACCTCATCAACTCATCACCTCATCACCTCATCACCTCATCAACTCATCAATTCATCAACTCATCAATTCATCAGTTTTCAATTGTTGAATAATAATTTTATTTATTTTATGTTTAGAAGGTACGCTTATTAACTTTGAGTATTAAAAAATTGTATATCGTATTATGCCTGTAAAAGCGGGAAAGAAAAAACCTTCTCCCAAAAAGCAAAAAAAAAGAAGGAGCAGTTTAGGAATTGTTCGTGATGAGCGATTTAGAATACTATTGGCATTCCTTTTTATTGCTTTTGCTTTTTTACTTTTTGTTTCTCAACTTTCTTATCTGTTCACCTGGAAAACAGATCAGAGTATTGAAGGAAATATTGATTGGAATAGTGCAGAGATAACTGTTGAAAACTGGGCAGGTAAAACCGGCGCATTTTTGGCAAACCTAACCATGAACCGATGGTTTGGTGTAGCTTCATTTTCGTTCCCCTTCCTGCTATTGCTTTATGGTTTAAGGTTTCTGAATATCAAATTGCTTCATTTTGGCAAGACTTTATTGGCTACTCTTTTCTCTGTTATTGTTGTCTCTATATGGCTCAGTTATTTTTCAGAATCCAATGTGGTTTTAGGTTCTGGTCCCGGAGGCAGGCATGGTCATTACATGAACCTATATCTTACCAGTTTACTGGGAAGAATTGGACTGTTCATGCTGCTTCTTATTGCCAGCTTGGGAATCGTATTTTTTGCATTTGAAAAATCACTGACATATCTGAAAATCTTTCTTGGCAGGTATATCCCTTTTATGAAAAATAGGCTTGCCGGAGAACCTGATAACGGAGGATTAAACTCTGAAAATTTGAATACAGAAGAAAGCATATCCTCTGAAGAAGATAATGATTTAGTTTTTGAGACTGAATTTCCACAGAGAGAAAAAAGCGCCGAAACTGAAAAATTTACTGTGAAATCCGAAACACCTGATGACAATTCGGAGACCGATGATGCAGATGATCTGCAACTTACCGTCGAATCAATAGAAAATGAAGAAGAAGGTAAGTTTGACAGCAATCTCCCTCTGGAAGATTACGATCCCACACTGGAACTATCCAAATTTGAGTTGCCCACACTGGAATTGCTCGAAAAACATGAAACAGGAAATTCAACAGTTACAAATGAGGAGTTAATAAGCAATAAAAACAAGATCGTTGACACGCTTGGTCATTACAAAATTCAGATTGACAAGATCAAGGCTACTATCGGACCTACTGTAACACTTTATGAAATAGTCCCTGCTCCCGGCGTTCGAATATCGAAAATCAAAAATCTGGAAGATGATATTGCATTGAACCTGTCTGCATTGGGAATACGAATCATTGCACCTATTCCCGGAAAAGGGACCATTGGAATTGAAGTTCCCAATCAAACACCAGAGATAGTATCTATGCGTTCCCTGATCACATCCAAGAGATTTCAGGAATCAGATTATGATCTGGCTATAGCACTTGGCAAAACCATATCGAACGAAACCTATGTATTTGATCTTGCAAAGATGCCGCACTTACTGGTTGCCGGTGCCACAGGTCAGGGTAAATCTGTTGGTTTAAATGTGATCATTGCTTCTTTGCTCTATAAAAAACATCCTTCACAACTAAAATTTGTACTGGTTGATCCAAAAAAAGTGGAACTCACTCTTTATTCGAAAATTGAAAAGCACTATCTGGCAAAAATTCCTGATTCGGATGAAACCATAATTACCGATACACAAAAAGTAATTTATACGCTCAATTCATTAACCATTGAAATGGACCAGCGTTATGATTTGCTTAAGAAAGCACAAGTACGCAATATAAAAGAATACAACCGCAAGTTCATTAAAAGAAGATTGAATCCTGAAAACGGTCACAGATACATGCCTTATATTGTTGTGGTAGTAGATGAATTTGCAGATCTTATCATGACAGCAGGTCGTGAAGTTGAAACGCCATTGGCACGTCTGGCTCAACTCGCAAGAGCCATCGGTATTCATCTGGTCATAGCGACGCAGCGTCCCACAACAAATATTATAACCGGTGTTATAAAAGCAAATTTCCCTGCAAGAATTGCTTTCAGAGTCACATCCATGATCGATTCACGGACCATACTCGATACACCCGGAGCCAATCAACTGGTGGGTCGCGGTGATTTGTTATTCGCACCCGGCAGCGATTTGATAAGGTTACAATGTGGATTCATTGATATTCCTGAATTAGAACGAATCACCAACTTTATTGGACAACAAACTGCATATCCTACTCCTTTCTTTTTACCTGAATACGTTGATGAAAGTGCTACTGATGGTTTGCTGAATGTTGATCTTTCAAAACGTGACGGTTTGTTTGATGATGCTGCAAGATTAGTAGTTGCACATCAGCAAGGTTCCACATCCTTAATACAAAGAAAATTTTCCATAGGATACAATCGCGCAGGGCGCATTATTGATCAGCTTGAAGCTGCAGGAATAGTAGGACAGTTCGAAGGAAGCAAAGCAAGACAGGTTCTTTTTCCCGATGAATATTCTTTGGAACAATATTTGAATTCACTTGAGTTATAATAAATCATTCAATGAAACAATTTGCCATTTTCAGCCTTTTGCTATTGGGCGTTTATTCTTCCAAGGCTCAGCAAGATCCTGATGCGAAAAAAATTCTGGACAGAGTTGCTGAAAAAACCAAGTCATACAATACAATTCAAACCGATTTTGAACTGGTAATTGAAAACAAACGAGAGAATAAGGTTTCCAAAACATCAGGTAAGATAAAACTAAAAGGCGACAAGTATTATATGGAATCGTTGGGATCAAAGATCTATTTTGACGGCACTACGCTATGGACATACCAGGAAGATATAAATGAAGTCATTATCTCTTTGCCCGATTCTGAGGATGATGATTTTATTGAGGATCCCTCAAAAATATTTGATTTCTATAATCGGGATTTTAAATACCGCTATACAGGAGAAGTTGAGCTAAAAGAAGGATTGATGTATGTCATTGATCTGTTTCCAAAGAATCTGAAACAGCCGTATTCGCGTTTCAAAGTGCTGATCAAAAAAGAAACTGATGAACTATTCATCATTACAGCAGTCGGTAAAGACGGAATTAATTACAGCGCATCATTATCCAATACAAAGTACAATAAGGATCTGCAAGACAGCTTGTTTACTTTTCATCCTGAAGATCATAAAGGTATTGAAGTAGTTGACTTAAGATTTTAGTTCTATTTGGGGTAAGAGATACGGGCGTGATAAATATTCTTTAGCCTGACTTTAAAGACTTCCTTTACGGTTTTGATATCCATAAAGGTAATGGGAGCTTCCTCAAACTGGCCTTGTTCAAGTTGTTTAGTAATGATTTTCTCTACCAGTTCATTCAGAGTTTCCTGGTTGTATTCCTGCAAACTTCTTGAAGCTGCTTCAACTGCATCAGCCATCATAAGAACAGCCATTTCTTTTGAGAAGGGTTTTGGACCTGGATAGCTGAATTTTTTTACATCCACTTCCTGTTCGGGATATTTCTTGATATAAGACTTATAAAAATATTGCACAGTGGAAGAACCATGATGTGTTTGGATGAAATCTATTATGGCATCAGGCAGGTTGTTCTTTCTGGCTAATTCAACACCTTTCTCAACGTGATTGATAATGATTTTAGCACTTTCTTCAAATTCAAGAATATCGTGCGGATTGATTCCGGATGTTTGATTTTCAATAAAATAAATCGGGTCATGCGTTTTACCAATATCATGATACAAGGCTCCTGTACGAACCAGAAGAGGATTTCCTCCTATTCTGTGTATAGCTTCCTCGGAAAGATTTGCTACCTGCATTGAATGCTGAAATGTACCTGGTGCTATTTCGGCGATCTTACGTAAAAGTGGCTGATTTGTATCGGTTAGCTCCATCAAAGTTGTGTCCGACAAGAAACCGAAAGTTTTTTCAAAGACAAAGATCAGCAGGAATGAAATAAGGATCAACACACCGTTAAGTCCAAAGTTGGCAAAGTAATCCAGTTTTACCTGGGTGAAACTGCCTTCATGAACTACTGACATCCCATAATAAGCCAAACTATATGTTACAACAACAAGCAGGGCGGAAACAAAAAACCTCGATCGCCTGTAAAGATTGGTTAAACTGAAAATTGCCACAACTCCGGCAAAAATATTTAAGACGATGAACTCATAGCTGTTAGGAGCAATAAATCCAATAATAAGGGTTGTTAGAACATGAACGAAAACAGCAATCCTATCGTCAAAAAAAGTACGAAGGATAATAGGTAATATAGTAAAGGGAATGACATAAAAACTTATCTTTTCCAACTTTGCCGTAGTACTCGCCACAAATATCATAAGCACAACCATGAATAAAATAAAGGATGTTTTTACAAGATCCCGCAGGAGTTCACGCCTGAAATTGTAAAGAAAAACGTAAATAAGAACCAGGGATATAAGAACGAATATCAGTTTGCCCGAAAGTACCAGAAACTTATTTACATTTCCTTGCTGCTCATTATAGGAGGTTTTTAATGATTGAAGAATCTGAAATTTTTCCTGGGTTACAATTTCCCCTTCCGATATGATGAGCTCTCCTTGTTGTATCAGTCCTTTTTTCATTGATACTTCAGCCAATTTTTCAGATTTTTCTCTTTCCGATGCATCACTATCATAAAAAATGTTAGGAGTAATATAATGATCCAGTTCAAACTGCTCAAAAAAGTTATTGTAGCGTAAAATATTCCTTTTTGAATCTGCCGCAATAACCTCCTGAATTTTTACCTTGATGAATTCATAGGCTGATTTGGAAGTAAACAATTCGGAGGCATTCTTTCCTTCTGCGATATTCCCACGCATTAATACAATGTAAGTAGAACCATCAAATGAAATGTCCCCTTCCGGAATCTCAATAATGCCTTTCATGTAAACCTTTTCCAGCAATTTGTAAATCACATCATCGTAATGATCCTGCGATTGACGAATCGAAGCAAACCTTCCACTTTCAAAATAGGCTTTTTCTGTAGGAATTTTAAACTCCTGAAGAGAGTATTCAACCCACTCTTTCTGAAAACTGTCTTTAAATTTATTTAACTGCTCGGCAAACTGATAGGGATCAAAGGTATAATAGAGTTTTAAATCGCTGAGAGTTGAATCAAGTTCAGCTTGATATTCTTCGGATGTTTTGTATATGGAAAACTTAAACGGAGCAGTCAGGTTCTCTTCTTTCCATGGACTTCCTTTTTGAAAATCATAAGTGAATTTGCGCTCTCTGGGCATCATGTAAGCTATCAATAAGAATGCAACGACAAATACTATGATTGTCCCAAGATTTTTGTAATTGCTTATAATTTTCTGATATATCGAGGCCATGAAGAGTTATTATCCGTGATAAAAATACCAAATTTTAAACAAGCTGCTGCAAGAAAATGGAATTATAAAAAGATGATCCATAAATTATCCATGTAACATATATGTAAAAATTATGTTTAATTTCTTTAATATTGATTTGAAGTTATTAATTTAAATTTATGAATCAAGTTGTTTGTACCCATCCCCTTATCCCCATCCGTTCCGAACCTGATCACCGTTCCGAACAGCTGAGTCAGTTAGTATTCGGAGAAACTGCAAATGTCAGAGAAAAAAACGGGGAGTGGCTTGAAATAACTACTGATTTTGATAATTATACAGGATGGACAGAAAATAAATCTTTAGAAAGCTTAACAAAACAACAAAATTCACATGCCATCCACATTGTTTCCAAACCTGTATTCATTCTTAGCAAAGGGGATCAAACTATTTGTGTTCCCGCAGGGTCTGAAATTCCTTGTTACACTGCTGATGGAGAATTTGTGTTCGGAGATAAAACATTCTGTTTACAGGATAAACTTACTCCTTCACAAGATGCACATAGTAAAAATCTCATCGCTACATCAAAACAATTCCTGAATGCACCTTATCTATGGGGAGGCCGTACGATATTTGGTTTGGATTGCTCCGGCTTTGTGCAAATGGTATTTAAAATTTATGGAATAAACCTGCCCAGAGATGCTAAAGATCAGTCGACACAAGGTACAGCTGTAAATAAGTTGAAACTTGTCCAGGCAGGAGATCTGCTTTTTTTCACAAACCAGGAAAAAATAGTATCACATGTTGGGATTTAC
>CAYQDZ010000030.1:0-20788 GCA_964416375.1 uncultured Bacteroidales bacterium | reverse complement strand
AGTCGAAACGCGTTTGTTTACTGTTTTCCATCCACGGGTTTACACCCGTGGTTACCATTGTTTAACTCCTACGGAGTTATTTTACAGAATAGCTGTAAAGTTTGTACAGGCAAGACTGATTTTTAAAACGCAGAAACAATCTGCATTTAGCAGGTGCAAGTATTTTATCGTTGATTTCAGCCACCGTTAATCGTCCCATTAGTATAAACTACCCATACAATATCCGGGTTGAACTCTCAGGTGATGTGCCAGCTTCCTTTATTAAACAACTCATCGGACTCTACTAATCCGGGTGTTTTCATTATCCTCCTCTCTCCAATATTAGTCGGAATAAAAATAGCCATACCCTTCAATGGTCCGATCAGTTTTTTAACAGTTCAAATGGAATTGCAGCCTAATTTGATAAACAAAAAGCGAAAATTTGACATGGTTCTATTTTATACTCTGGATAGATTCAGCAGAGAGGGAACACGCAAAACCATTTTCTATTTACAAACTCTGGAAGATTATGGTGTTGATTACAAATCTTATACAGAACAGCACATCGATTCTTCAGGCGTTTTTTAGAGATGTAATAATTGCTCTCCTTTCTACATTAGCCAAACAGGAACGCATACGGATTTCTGAGCGTGTGAAGGCAGGACTGGAAAACCACCACATTGCTTAGACTATTATCAAATTTACTTAAAATCCTATTTCATGTCAGATTGAGTCTGGTAAATCTCGAATCGACCAAGTCAATGTACTTTTCTTTCATTTCAGAAGAAAGGAAGCAATTGTTTATTTCTTCAATCCATTTCGGTTTTGCATCAATGAAAGATTTTAGAACCTTATCGATAACTTTTCCCGTTAAGTCACATTTTTCTTTTCCAAAATATTTAATTAGCATATTTCTTGTTATGTTCTTCTTGTTCCCTCGCAATGTTAAGGCTAACTCCTCAGATGGTATTTTGTATTCTATTGTTGTGTTTACTAAATCATAGCAAGGAGATAACTCTATCTTACCGTCACGATTGATTATAGAAAAATTCTTCAAATGCATGTCTTCGTTTCCTGTGATAAAGCAGAACAAAACCAACTTAAACAATTTCACTTTTTCTATGGAAGGGAAAATGCAATACTTATCAATTAGTTTCACAACCTGCTCCATACTATAGTTATACTTAGTATCACGACTTAAACCAGCAAGCTGGGCAAAGTCTTCAATGGGAATCTTGTCATTCTGTCCCTTCCTGTCGAATCTTTTAATGAAATATGTTAATGTATCATCTTTAGCCCAAATCATTCCATGTAGAGGGACGTCTAATCCTATTAATCCAGCTAATCGCATTGTTAAATCTTCGTTCTCTGGCATTTCAGGAAAGATACTATGCTGAGGTTTAAGGATATATCTGCCTTTTCTGTCTACAATCTCAAACTTCTCCTTCTTGAGATTTAGAATAGCACTTAGCTTGGGTTGCACTCCTTGTATGGACATTTTTGAACCTCGATAATAAGCTTCAGTACGTTGTTCTTCGGCAGTATATTCAAACTTAGTTAATTGTGATAACCCTGAAGCCAACAGTTTAAGTCCTTTTTCACTATACTTATTGTTTCCACATGGTACATACGTTATTGGGCACTTATTCATTCAGATATACTTTTAATTGTAATAGCTCCAACTAAATCATCTCCCACTGCAACTAACTGTGAGAATAGGTCATTTCTATCTATTTTTTTTATCTTTAATAAACCTTCCAATTGAATGCCTTCAGGCAATAATCCTTCAAAAAAGGGAGGAAATTTATGGAAAATGAACTTCTTTTGGGTTGGCAGCATAGTTAGCGATATTTCTATCCCTGCATAATCCTCAAGATATTCAAATGTATATTCAGTCCCTTGTTTTATTTCACTTAGGATACCTGCTTCGACTCCTTTAACATATACCTTAGCTTTTCTCATTTTTATTGATTTGGTTATTAAGCAAAGGACTTACTAATTGAACTTTAATATTCAATACTTTCAGAATCTTTCTCAAAGTATCGAGTTTTACGGTCTCTTTACCTTTTTCAATATCGAATACAACTGTTTTTCCAACTCCAGCCATTTCGGCTAATTGCAATTGACTTAGTTTCGCAGCCTTTCGGTGCTTCCTGATTACTCTCGCTAATGTTTTTGGTTCTAACATATATTACTGTTATGGCGGTAAATTTATGAAAATTAATTGCAATCGTCAAGCTTTTTGGCAAAATATACCTCTTTAGCAGTAAAATATTATCAGAAGCAGGTAATATGTTATACGATTTGCCATAATTACTGCCATGGCGGTAATATTAACATTTGTATATTTTTAAAATAGACATTTATTAGAATTCAATGGCAACACCTTTACTGATTGTGATGCCATCTTACTTATTGATTATGCATGGGTGACACTGGACTTTAATTTTTCAGGAAATGATTTAACAATTTCAGGATTATGCCAAAAGCTTATGATGAAGAGATCATGAGTAAGATAGGCACGCAGGTATCATTTAATGAGTTAGGTCAACTGTGTGGTTTGGAGTGACATTTTCTTAACAGGATGTTTTCAGGGAAATAATTGAAAGTTCGTGCCCGATTCCGATAATTTTGCTACTTTGCAATGTCGGGAAAACACCTTATGCCATATGCTGAAAGAATCATTTGTCAATTACATTGAGGAAAGTATTCGTAAAAACTGGGAAATTGACGCCCTGGCCGATTATAAAGGGGAGTCGTTTACATACGGGGATGTGGGCAGAAATATCTTCAACTTCCATAATTTTCTGGCAGGTTCGGGAATTCAAAAAGGAGATAAGATTGCCCTGGCAGGCAGAAATTCGGCAAGGTGGTGTATCTCGTACCTGGCTGTAGTAAGCTATGGAGCTGTTGTTGTTCCCATTCTCCCCGATTTTAATCCCGATGATATTACTGAAATTATACTTCATTCCGATTCATCGCTGCTTATCTGTTCAGACACAATATTTGAAAGCCTGAATAAAGACAAATTTAAAAGCCTGAAAGGGGTAGTTTCGCTTAATTCTTATGCTTCATTGCTTGCAAACAACAAAGAGTTTGAGGCCCAGGTGAAGAACAAGTTGTCTGCAATGTCAGCCGATTTAACAGCTGCTGATTTTCATCTGCCGGTTATATCCAATGCCGATCTTGCGGTAATTTCTTACACATCGGGAACTACAGGCCATTCAAAAGGAGTCATGCTGAACCATAATTCACTTACTGCCAATATCCGGTTTGCACAAAATAACATGCCCTTAAATCCGGGCGACCCTATCGTTTCGTTCCTTCCCCTGGCTCATACTTACGGTTGCGCATTTGAGTTCATGTTTCCATTTACCATCGGATGTACAATAACCATTCTTACAAAAGTGCCATCTCCTCAGGTTATTATGGCAGCATTCCAGGAAATCAGACCTGCCCTGATCCTTTCGGTTCCCCTGGTTATTGAAAAAATATATAAAAAACAGATCCTTCCGGTAATCAATAAACCCCTTATAAAAGGCCTGTTATGGATCCCCTTATTGAACCGCCTGGTTCTTTCAAAGATCCGGAAAAAGATAGCCGCGTTTTTTGGAGGTAATTTTACTGAAATTGTAGTCGGTGGCGCTCCCTTTAATCCGGAAGCTGAAGTGTTTTTCAGAAAAATAAAAATTCCCGTTACCGTTGGATATGGCATGACTGAATGCGGTCCGCTGATCAGTTATTCATCTTCGGAAATAAGCCGGAAGGGATCGTCGGGGAAAGCGGTTGATACATTGGAGGTGATCATTGATTCTGCAGATCCGGCGAAAACGGTTGGAGAAATAATGCTTCGCGGAGAAAATGTAATGCTGGGCTATTATAAAAACGACAAAGCAACAAAAGAAGTGATCGATAGTAAAGGCTGGCTGCATACGGGCGATCTGGGAATTATTGATCGTGATGGATTTATCTATATTAAGGGGCGCAGTAAAAGTCTAATTCTGGGTCCGAGCGGAAAAAATATCTATCCCGAAGAACTGGAATCGGCACTAAATAACCGGTTCTGTGTACAGGAATCGCTGGTAGTTCAACGCGAGGAAAAACTTGTGGCGCTTATTTATCCCGATGCAGAAACCATGGATGCATTGCATATTGCAAAAGTAAGATTGCAGGAACTTTATACACAATACATTCACGATGTAAACCACCGTTTCCCCAAATATATGCAGGTTGCAAAATTTGAAATTGTTGATCAGGAATTTCAAAAAACACCCAAGCGGAGTATAAAGAGGTATCTTTATGAGTAGCATATCACTCATTTTCTCACATTCTCATTTTCCTATCTTCCCTACTTCACCAGCGGCAATACCTCATCAAAAATAATCTTCGTGGTTTTTCCCACCGAACAATACTTAGTATCAATCACCAATATCAAATGTCCAATTATCAATACCCAATTGAAAAAAATAAAGAATTATTTGCTTTGAGCTGTAGCAATACTTTTAGTAAAAATTGCAATAAGTTCATCATTTTCTCTTTCAATCGAAATTAAAAGATTTAAATCTTTTATTAATGCTGATCCCTTTATCAGCTTTAAACAAACTTTCGTTTCCCGCAATTCTTTTAATATAATTTTAAATTTATGAATGAAATCCTTGCGTGACTCTGATGCTTGAGCTTCTCCATAGTTCAAGGCAGGTGATGTGCCAGAACGAATAATTTGCCCGCTAAGAGTATTGCCCGCTTTTGTATTTTGTACTTTTTCTGCCATTTTAATAATTGATATTCCAAATTTTATTAGCCTGTCTTCAAGATCATAATTTTTATTAGTCATAACATATGGGTTTGTCAATTTCAGATAGCCTTTGTAATATAAATGAATAATTCGTTATTGGATATTGGTGATTGGAAATTTATAATTTACTTCCCTCTAACCTGACATAGACTAACTATTTGTATGGTTTCCAATTTGTAAACCTTATTGCTCCCAACCAGCACCCAGTAACCAGTACCCAGTAACCAGTACCCAGTAACCAGCACCCAGCACCCAGCACCCAGACTACCCCCCCTTCACCAACGGCAACACCTCATCAAAAATAATCTTCGTTGCCTCTTCTACCGAACAATCTGTTGTATCGATTACCAGTTTGGCCTCAGTCGGAGCTTCGTATGGCGCCGATACTCCGGTAAAATCTTTGATGATGCCTGCGCGGGCTTTTTTGTAAAGTCCCTTGGCATCACGCTCCTCACAAATGCTGACAGGTGTGCTAACATACACCTCAAAGAAATTCTGTTTACCTATAATGTTTTTTGCCATGTTGCGTATACTATCTGTCGGACTGATAAATGCTGAAATTGCCACCACCCCGCAATCACTGAACAGTTTTCCAACCTCGGCAATACGGCGAATGTTCTCTATCCGCTCCTCTTCCTTAAAGCCAAGATTGCTGTTCAACCCGTTTCGAATTTTATCCCCGTCCAGCACTTGGGTAAGCATGCCTTCTGCATACAATTTACGTTCAAGCGCTATGGCAAGAGTACTCTTTCCGGCACCCGACAAACCTGTAAACCAGACCACCAGTCCCTGTTGCTTCAGCAAATTTTCCTTTGCCGGCCGATCTAAAAATTGGTCCCTGTCGGGGAAGATATTTTCTGTCATGAAAAAAAATTTTTACAAAAGAGAAATATTTTTTTTAACTATCCAACTTTAAATGCATTTTTGCGTAGTACAAATCAATGCATAGAAGTTTAACTGTTAAATCTATTCCATCGATATGATCAAAATAATATCCGTAGTAGGCGCAAGACCAAATTTCATTAAGATCTCTCCCGTACACAAAGCATTTCAGAAATACAGGGATACCATTGTTCATAAGATCTGTCATACGGGACAGCATTTTGATGAGAAGATGTCCAAAATATTTTTTGATGAGCTGGAAATGCCCAAGCCCGATTTCTATCTTGGGGTCAGCGGGGGAAGCCATGCCACACAAACAGCAAAGATCATGATGGAATTCGAAAAAATACTCCTGTCTGAAAAACCGGATATGATCATTGTCCCCGGAGATGTAAATTCCACCATGGCTGCCAGTATCGTTGCCTCTAAACTGGGTATTCCCATTGCACATGTAGAGTCCGGGTTGAGAAGTTTCGACCGCACCATGCCCGAAGAGATCAACCGCCTGGTTACAGATTCCATTTCCGATTTGTTGTTTATTACGGAAAAAAGCGGCCTGCAGCATCTGGAACATGAAGGCATAGACAAAAAGAAAGTTCATTTTGTCGGCAACGTTATGATAGACAGCCTTGTATCTTACCTGCCCAAAATTGATCAATCCCCCATTCTCTCAGAATTGGGTATCGAAGCCCGGAATTATATTCTTGTTACCTTTCATCGTCCGGCAAATGTTGACGATCCTGTTTATCTTGAGGAGCTGATCCGGTTGCTGAACGATATATCAAAATACGGACATGTTGTATTTCCTGTACACCCCCGTACAAAAAACAATTTTGAAGCAAGCAACCTGCTGAAAAAATTTGGCGATAGGGTATTGTTGCTTGATCCTGTTGGCTACATCGATTTTCTGCATCTCACCAAAAACGCTGCCCTGGTGGTCACCGACAGTGGCGGGATACAGGAGGAAACCACTTTCCTGGGCGTGCAATGCATCACGGTAAGGAACAATACCGAACGACCTGTCACGGTAGACATTGGCACCAACCACCTGATAGGGACAAACCTGGAAAAGGTGAAAGCATCGGTAGCCTCCATCATGGGTGGCAAAGTGAAAAAAGGAGCTATTCCCAAATTCTGGGATGGCAAAGCAGCAGAACGCATTGCCGGCATTGTGGCTGCACACCTGAAATAAAGAAGCTCATAAGTTATTTCTTTAAAAGGCTTTCTATCCTTATATTTGATCCGTATTCCGGCAACAGATTCGGGAATACTATATTTCAGATGTATCCGGAGTCCTGATTCCCTTCCGATTATGCACTTGGGTTTGGAGAAAGGCTTATTTTCATGATCTCCATCTGGACGCATCAGCCTGCCTGGTTTTTGCAGTCAGACAGGCCGGACAGGAAAGCGAATGATGTCAGGACCTGAAATTACTTTTGCCGGCAAATGCTTATAACATGACCTGATGAAAAACCGTGCCGCCTTTACATACGCGCTTTTCGACCTGATCTCTGTATCGCTGGTCTTTTCCGTTTTTCTGATTAAAAGACCGGGATTATTCATGGATGCATTGAACAGGTACCTTTATTCTTTCCTGCTCTTCCTGGGCATCTGGTTCAGCGTTTCACTACTATTTGGAAAATACAATTTTTACCGGCTTCCCAACATAGGTGCAGTAATTCGTAGGGTGCTCCTTACCAATTCTCTGGTTGTCGGTGTGGCCACTACCTTGATGTTCCTGGTGCGGGTAGATTTCTTTTCGCGTACGGTTGTGTTCGGAACCATCCTGATATCAACAGCGGCAGAGATCTTGTGGACCACCCTCGATTTTTACTTCCGAAACCCGGTTCTGGAGCCGGCAGAAATGAAAACGAAAAGAAGGAGGCCTTTGCTTAAAGCTCCTCCTGTTCTGCAGAGAAGAGCAAAAAGAATAACTGCGGAAATCAAACACAGGGAAGATGCGATACTGGTAGAGATCAACCAATATGCTTTCGACTTTATCTTCAGTTATACACAGATTGATTCTCCGGAAACCCTAGTAATCAGTACCACTTCCCGGTTAAACATCGACACACAACTGAAGCATAGTTTTGAATCCATTGTCAACTTAAAACGAATCAATGACATTCGTTACATCAACAAATTTTTTGAATCTGCCAATGCAAAGCTTCCGGCAGGAGGCTTGTTTGCAGATTTTGTGGAAACAAAAAATCTGCGGAAAAAAAGAATTTTACGAAAATACCTGCCTGTACTCAATTACATCGCCTATTTTTTTGACTTTATCATCAAAAGGATCCTCCCCAAATTTGCCATGACCAGAAGATTGTACTTTTTTCTCACGCGTGGTCAGAACCGGGTATTCACAAAAGCCGAAACCTTTGGCCGTTTGTATTCATGCGGCTTTGAGATCATAGCCGAAAAGTATGTAAGCAATCACCTGTTTTTTATTGCACGTAAAATCACCACTCCACACTACCCGGAAAATGCTACATACGGACCTTTTGTTAAACTGGAAAGAATAGGGTATAAAGGAAAACTGATTACGGTTTACAAACTCCGTACCATGCACCCGTATTCAGAATTTATTCAGGATTATGTGTATACAAAACATGGAACAGCAAATGGTGATAAAGCAATCAACGATTTCAGAGTAACCAGCTGGGGAAAATTCTTAAGAATATTCTGGCTGGATGAACTGCCCATGATATTTAATTTATTTAGAGGTGAGATAAAGCTTTTTGGAGTAAGGCCATTAAGCAAATCGAAATATAAAATGTATCCAAAAGACTTACAAAAGAAAAGGGTATTATTTAAACCAGGCCTGGTCCCTCCCTTTTATGCTGATATTCCAAAATCATTTGAAGAGCATATGGCTTCCGAAAACAAATACCTTGATGCTTATGCAAAAGCTCCATTCAAAACAGATTTTAAATACTTTTTTAAAGCATTGTATAATATTATTTTCAGACACGCTCGCAGTCAGTAGCTCAAATTCTATTCAGGTTAAAATAAGATTAGATGTATTTTGTGACCGTTAATATAAAATCGGCTTCTAACTAAACTGAAATTTCCACCCCCTTTAGTTCCCCCGCCAGCGGGGGATACTGCATTGAGTAAAAGAAGGTGCGTATAGTAATTTTTAAGCAAACAGCAAAATAGAATGCTTATGTCCCCTTGGGGGGACTTACAGGGGGGAGTTGGCCGGACTATTCTTTTTCTTGTCAGCGTGTTTATTCCACCCCCTTTAGTTCCCCCGCCAGCGGGGGATAGTGCCTGGAATATAGAAAGTGGATAAAAAAGGACTAAGTAGAAAGCTAAGTATATACACACTAAACTCCTCAACTTCCATACAATGGAAGGTGTCATATTAGTTTCCCAACAACCTAAACACCTAGCAACCCCCTTTCCGGTACATCTCCGCAACCTCTCTTATGGTATCATCAATAGAAGCAAAAGTGCAGCCCAGCATATCCTCAAGCTTTTTTGATGAATAAGAATCCTTTAGGTGTGCTGTCCTGGCCGACTGTTTTGTTATCCGGGGGGGAATCCCTGTAAACAAGGATTTTAAAAATTCCATACGCCATGCAACTTCCGTTATGAAAGGAGTTGCGTACAATCCCGGAGCTTTGATATCCAAAGCATTGGCAATTTTCCTGAATAGCTTTTCAAAACTCAGGTTAGAGGCATTCAGAATAAACCGTTTACCGGCAATATCACCATCCATAAGAGCAACCATTATTTTTACCACATCCCTCACATCAACAAATCCTGTGCTGCCCCTGGTAAAAAACCTTAGCCCTTTATGGCAAACACCGAAAATACGCGGACTGCCGGTATTCCAATTGCCGGGCCCCAGAATTACCGAAGGATTAACAACTACTGCATTCAGTCCTTCGGCCACACCCCTCCAAACTTCCATTTCAGCATGGGTTTTGGTCCTCGAATACCACGATCTGGCATTCGGCCACCCGTCATCCTCGGTAGCAGGAACACCATTGATCGTTGACCGTACAGCGGCGATAGAACTAACATGGACCATTTTTTTAATGCTCTTCCCGAGGCAAAGGTCAACAACATGTTTTGTTCCCTCAACATTCACTTTATACATTTTTTTTCTCATACCAGGATTGAAGGATACCACAGCAGCACAATGATACACCTTATCAACTCCCTCAAATGCAGGTGCAAGCGATGCTTTATCTGAAATATCGGCTGCATGCCAGTTAATTTTATTCAGCAGCGAAGGGCTGTCTTTTACATAATGCTTCCAGACCGACAATACCTTAGCCGGATCGCCATGCTCACTAATCAGCGCCCTGACAGGGGCTTCAGATTTAAGAAGCTCCAACAGCAAATGACCACCCAGAAATCCCGATCCTCCTGTAACCAATATCATCATGCAAAGATAGCTCAAAAGAACAGGACAAGCTTTTACCTGCGGGGTTTTTCCACCCCCTTTAGTTCCCCCGCCAGCGGGGGATACTGCATGGAGTAAAAGAAGGTGCGTATAGTAATTTTTAAGCAAACAGCTAAGGATATACTTTATAACTCCCTGGGTAAAATTTGTCTGGCAATTTCTTATCCTGAAAACTGTAACTTTCCTCCCCCTTTGGTTTTTGATGACGATGGGGAAAATTTTAAGCCATATAGACTATTGATTGTGTCCCCCCGGGGAGCATACAGGGGAGAATTTCATAAGCTTCATCCCACATAAAAAGAAAGAATTCATTAATTTCGCAAGAAAAAATATGTTTACAGGAATAGTAGAAGAAGCAGCAAAAGTTGTAGCACTGAACAAAGAAAAAGAAAACCTCCACATCACCATGGAGTGTTCTTTTGTTGATGAACTGAAAATCGACCAGAGTATCTCACACAATGGCGTCTGCCTTACCGTGGTAAGTATAAAAGACAACACCTACACCGTAACTGCCATACAGGAAACCCTGCTTAAATCCAACCTCGGTCAATTGAAGGCCGGGGATAAAATAAACCTTGAACGCAGTGCTAAACTGGATGGCAGGTTGGATGGCCACATCGTTCAGGGGCATGTCGATCAGACTGCTGTTTGCACCGGAGTGAAAGAATCTGAGGGCAGCTGGTACTTTACTTTTCAATACGACCCTGTGCAGGATGATTACATTACGGTGGAGAAAGGATCCGTATCGGTCAACGGAGTGAGTCTCACTGTGGTTAATTCAAAAGACAATTCATTCCAGGTGGCTATTATCCCCTTTACTTATGAAGTAACCAATTTTCATCAGTTTGAGCCGGGTACGATAGTCAACCTTGAATTCGATATCATTGGCAAGTATATTTCAAAAGTGGTGAAACAGCAGTTGGGAAATTAGGCCGTCAATAATTTATACTAAAATTAACACAGAAGCGCGAAAGGAAATAAACGAGATGAGTATTTTTAACTTTCCAATTGTTTAGCTATGAGCTCTTCATCACCCAGGAAACTTGCCATCATTATTTCCCTGATATCTACCATCATTGTTGTCGGAACAGGCCTGACATTTGTTTTTCTGAAAAGTGCAAACTACTATGTTATTCTGATATTCATCGCTCTTGTAGTCTTTTTTCTTATATTCCTTATCATCTTTTATTCGCTGAACAATTTCATCTTTGAAAAGATAAAACCCATTTACAAGACCATTCATAACATAAATTTTGCCGAGGATAAGTTAAAAAGAGATCTTGAAGAAAAAGACATCATTCAGGATGTGCAAAACGATGTGATGCAATGGGCGAGAGTAAAGACAAAAGAGATTTCCCAGCTGCGGCAACTGGAAAAACACCGGCGGGAATTCCTGGGAAATGTTTCACACGAACTCAAGACCCCTATTTTCAATATTCAGGGATATATCCTTACCCTGCTTGACGGAGGCCTTGAAGATCAGAACATTAACCGACTTTACCTTGAGAGAACGGAAAAAAGTATAAACAGGCTAATTAGCATTGTAAATGATCTGGAATCGATATCACGACTTGAATCGGGTGAGCTAAAGCTCGATATTCAGCGATTTGATGTTGTCAGGTTGCTGGAAGAATGTTTTGATGAACAGGAGATGCTCAGAAAAGAAAGAAAGATCAAAATAAAAACCATAAAAAGTTTTGACAAACCGGTTTACGTAAGGGCCGACAAGGAAAAGATCCGCGAAGTGATTGACAACCTGCTTGTCAATTCCATAAAATACAGCAGAAAAAACGGACATACCAACATTGAAGTACTTAATATGGAAGACAACATCATGGTAGTGATTTCTGATAATGGCATTGGTATTTCAGAGAAAGATCTTCCCAGGATTTTTGAACGGTTTTACCGTACCGATAAAGGTCGTTCGCACGAAATGGGAGGAACAGGGCTTGGCCTCTCCATTGTGAAACATATTATTGAAGCACACAATCAGGCCATCAATGTCCAAAGCAAGCTGGGCGAGGGTACATCTTTTTCCTTCACACTGCAAAAAGCTTAAGCTTTACATTTCATAATTTTTAGAGTAATTCTTTATATTTATGAACAATGAACACCGATTTATGATCTGGGAATAGGTATGCTATTTATCCGAAAATGTTATTTCATGAACATTATTCATTGTTAATTATTCATTATCCATTGTTAATTATTCATTATCCATTGTTAATTATTAATTATTCATTTTTAATTATTATCGTTAGCCACAAACCAATTGATTTTCAAAAGTTTTACTTCTAAGAATTAAAATTGTTTTTTTTTGATCATAAATCTATCTTTGTGCAATTTTTAGCAAGATTCTCAAAATCACAATTACAATGAGTGCCAAGTTTCCGGAATACAAGCAACTTAATTTATCCAGCATCAATAAAGAAATGCTGAAGCAATGGAAAAGCAGAGATGTTTTTAAGCGGAGTCTGGAAAACCGGCGTTCAGGCAAGGCATTTATTTTTTATGAGGGACCTCCTTCTGCCAATGGTATTCCCGGCATTCACCATGTCATCTCCCGTACAATAAAGGATATTGTCTGCCGCTTCAAAGCCCTGAAAGGATTTCTTGTTGAGCGTAAAGCAGGATGGGACACACACGGATTGCCGGTTGAGTTGAGCGTGGAAAAATCGCTGGGCATCACCAAAGAAGATATCGGTACAACCATCAGCGTGAAGGAGTATAACGATACCTGCAGGAAAGAGGTCATGAAATATACCCGCGAGTGGGAAGACCTTACGGAAAAAATGGGGTACTGGATCAACATGGACCATCCATACATAACCTATGATAACAGGTACATTGAAACTCTATGGTATTTACTTAAAAAATTGTATGACAAAGACCTTCTTTACAAGGGCTACACCATACAGCCTTTTTCTCCTGCTGCGGGAACAGGCCTGAGCTCGCATGAACTGAACCAGCCGGGCTGTTACCGCGATGTAAAAGACACCACCTGTGTGGCGCAATTTAAAGTGATCCGGAATGAGCGATCAGAGTTTGCTTTTAAGGGTTTGGACACCGACCTTTTCTTTCTTGCCTGGACCACCACTCCGTGGACCCTTCCATCCAACACAGCCCTGGCACTTGGTGCTGACATTATCTATGTAAAAGTCCGAACCTACAATTCGTATACCGGAAAAGCCATTACGGCCATTCTGGCCAAAGACCTGATGCCTGTGTACTTCGACAGCAAAAATGCTGAACTCAGCCTGGATGATTACACGGCAGGAGATAAACATATTCCTTTTCAGGTACTTAGTGAGTACAAGGGGAAACAACTTGAAGGCATACAATATGAGCAACTCATCGACTGGGTGAAACCCGATGGCAAAGCCTTTGAAACTGTATTGGGAGATTTTGTAACCACCGAAGACGGTACAGGCATTGTACACATCGCACCCACTTTTGGTGCCGACGATTACCGGGTTGCCATGCAGTACAATATTACTCCGCTTACCGTTATCGACAAGCTGGGATCCACGGCGCCACTGGTCGATAAGAAAGGCCGTATGTACCGAATAAAGGATCTTGCCCCCGATTTTGTAAAAAATCAGATGAACAAAGATACCTATGCAGAATTCGAAGGAAGGTATGTTAAGAACGAGTACGATGAAAATCTTTCCGATAGTGATCCGACAATTGATGTGGATATTGCCGTTATGCTCAAGAAAAATAACAGGGCATTTCGCATTGAAAAGCACGTACACAACTATCCGCATTGCTGGCGTACCGATAAACCCGTTCTCTACTATCCACTCGATTCATGGTTTATACGCACCACTGCACTAAAAGACCGTTTGATCGAATTGAACAATACCATCAATTGGAAGCCTGAATCTACCGGTTCGGGGCGTTTTGGAAAATGGCTGGAAAACCTTGTTGACTGGAACCTCTCCCGCTCGCGGTTTTGGGGTACTGCTCTACCCATCTGGATATCGGAAGATAAAACCGAAAAAATCTGCATCGGTTCTGTTTCCCAACTCAAAACAGAGATTGATAAAGCTGTAAAAGCAGGATTTATGAAAACAAATCCTCTTGAATCTTACAAAGAAGGAGACTATTCCGCTGAAAATTATTCATTGTTCGATCTGCATCGCCCCTTTGTTGATGACTTAGTACTTATTTCGGAAAGCGGTCAAAAAATGCTGCGCGAACCTGACCTCATCGATGTATGGTTCGATTCCGGGGCTATGCCCTATGCTCAGCTCCATTATCCCTTTGCTACAAAAGACGATGAATTCAAAGCCCTGTTTCCTGCCGATTTCATTGCTGAAGGAGTGGACCAGACACGTGGGTGGTTTTTTACCATGCATGCCATAGCCGGCATTCTTTTCGACTCGGTGGCTTATAAAAACATCATCAGCAATGGCCTTGTACTTGATAAAAGCGGCAACAAAATGTCCAAACGCCTGGGCAACGTGGTTGACCCTTTCGAAGCCATTGAGAAATATGGTTCCGATCCTCTGCGCTGGTACATGATCACCAACGCACAGCCCTGGGATAATCTGAAATTCGATATGGAGGGAGTGGAAGAGGTAAGGCGCAAATTCTTCGGCACTCTTTACAACAGCTATTCCTTCTTTGCCCTGTATGCAAACGTGGATGGCTTTGACTATTCTGCCGATGAAATTCCTGTCGAAAAAAGACCCGAAATTGACCGCTGGATTATCTCCCTGCTGAATTCGCTGATCAAAGAAGTGGAATTTCACTATGAAAATTACGAGCTTACCAGGGCAGGTCGGGCAATACAAAATTTTGTTTTAGAAAATCTGAGCAACTGGTATGTACGTCTCAACAGAAAACGGTTCTGGGGTGGTGAATTTGATGATGACAAACTGGCTGCCTACCAGACTTTGTATACATGCCTCGAAACTGTCACTATACTTGCATCTCCTATTGCTCCCTTCTTCACTGATAAGATATTCTGTGATTTGAACAGTGTATCCGGTAAATATACTGTCGACTCTGTACATCTGGTTGATTTTCCCCTTTTCAATACACAATACATTGATAGTGCCCTTGAACAACGAATGGGCATTGCGCAGACTATTTCCTCCATGGTACTGGGTTTGCGACGTAAGGTTAGCATCAAAGTGCGTCAACCGCTAAGCAAAATAATGGTGCCGGTACCTGATACTAAATTTGAAGACCAGCTGCAAAAAGTATCTTCACTCATACTTTCCGAAGTCAATGTGAAAGAAATTGATTATTTAAAAGATGCTTCAGGAATACTTGTAAAAAAAATAAAACCCAATTTCAAAACCCTCGGGCCCCGTTATGGAAAGCTGATGAAGCAGATATCAGGTGCCTTAGCAAATTTCTCACAAGATGACATAATGAAAATGGAATCGGAAGGGGAAAAAGTAATCCAGGTGAATAATGAAAATGTTGTATTAACTCTTGAAGACGTGGAAATCGTATCGGAGGATATTCCGGGATGGCTGGTTGCCAACGAAGGAAGAATAACTGTCGCATTGGATGTAACCCTTACGAATAAACTACGTAATGAAGGCATTGCCAGAGAATTTATCAATCGCATTCAAAACCTGAGAAAGGACAGCGGACTGGAAGTCACCGACAAAATCCATATTCGCATTAAAAAACACAAGGGTATAATGGAAGCTGTTGAAAACTTCTCCGATTATATCGGCTCTCAAACACTGGCAAAAACTATTGATCTGGTTGATGAACTCAAAGCTGACAAGGCATTTGAAGTTGACCTTACTGATGAAATAAAAACTTTAATTCAAATCAATAAGATTTAAAGGGTAAGACACCATGTATTAATATTTTTTATACTTTTAATAGACTAAATTTTACAAATATGGCTGAAAAGACAAGGTATAATGATGAAGAGCTTGCAGAATTTAAACAACTAATTCTCGATAAGCTTGATAAAGCCAAGAAAGACTATGAATTGCTTAAAAGCGCTATAACTCAAAGTGAAAGTAACGATACTCAAGATACTTCTCCCACGTTTAAAGTTCTCGAAGAAGGTGCATCAACACTTTCAAAAGAAGAATCGGGTAAACTTGCACAGCGACAACAAAAATTCATTCAGCATTTACAGGCTGCTCTGGTACGCATCGAAAACAAAACTTATGGTATTTGCCGGGACACCGGCATATTGATATCAAAGGAAAGGCTGAGAGCAGTTCCTCATGCTACCCTTTCAATTGATGCGAAACAAAAACAAAAATAAATCCTATCTTTGTAACTAAATAACAGATGATTGAGGACTTTCTTCAATCATTTTTTATTTTTGCCTGCAACACATGATCTATGCGAAAACAAATTAGAATATCCCTGTCATATAAAGCACTGCTTGTAATCATTTTGATTCTTCTCATTGACCAAATCTTCAAAATCATAATAAAAACAACCATGCCACTCGGATCAACACAACCTGTGTTAGGCAACTGGTTCCTCATACGCTTCATTGAAAATCCGGGCATGGCCTTCGGAATTGATATCCCGGGGAAATTCGGTAAGCCGTCATTGACAATCTTTCGTATGATAGCTGTTGTATTAATCGGTATCTATCTGCGTTCCATTATCAAAAGGAAAGCCCCTTTGGGGTTTGTTATATGCCTCTCCATGATCCTGGCCGGAGCCATAGGCAATATTATTGATAGTATGTTTTACGGACTGATATTTGGTGAAAGCAATACTCTTGAGCCGGCAATCATGTTTCCTGAAGGAGGAGGATATGCTCCCTTTCTGCATGGTAAAGTGGTTGATATGTTGTATTTCCCTGTGATAGAAGGAAACTTCCCCGACTGGTTCCCTTTCCTCCATGGCCAGAGATTTGTGTTTTTCAGACCCATATTTAATATTGCCGATTCGTCAATTTCTGTTGGTGTAATCTCAATATTTCTCTTCCAGCGTAAATACTTGAAAGAAATGAGTTGAAAATAGTATAACAAAGTTTGTCTGAATCTCCATGAAGACAGTTTCCCGGAAGGATAGTTTGTTTTTGAATGATTGTATTATTTTTGTGGCAGTAAAAACCACATTAAATTTAAATGACAGGTAAATGAAGGAACATGTAATTGGCATTGACATTGGCGGAACATTCACGAAATACGGAATTGTTGATAAAGATGGTTATTGTCTGAAGGAGAATTTTACCAATACGGACAAATACAATGATTTTGATATCTATCTCGAGAATTTAAATACAGAGATAGAAGAAACTTTAAGTTCACTAAAAGAACCTGTTAATATTAAGGCCATTGGCATTGGCGCTCCCAATGGAAATTACTACAAAGGCACCATTGAAAACGCTCCTAACCTGAACTGGAAAGGGACAATTCATTTTGTTAAAAAATTGAAAGAATACTACCCGGAAATCCCTATAGTACTTACCAACGATGCGAATGCAGCTGCGCTTGGGGAAATGATATACGGTGGCGCTAAACATATGAAGGACTTTATCGTAATCACACTCGGTACAGGATTGGGAAGTGGTATTGTCGTGAATGGAGACATAGTATACGGACACGATGGCTTTGCAGGAGAACTCGGGCATATGAACGTGAAACATCGTGGCCGCGATTGCAGATGTGGTAAAACAGGCTGTCTGGAAACCTATGTTTCTGCCACAGGTATTAAACGTACAGTATTTAAACTGATGACCGAAAGGATTACTGAAAGTGAAATGCGGAATATATGTTTTGAAGATCTGACCTCGAAAATGATATCTGAAGCAGCAAAAAAAGGAGATGAAATCGCTATTGAAGCATTTGAGATCACAGGACGGATCCTTGGAGTAAAGCTTGCAGATGCAGTGGCATGTACCAGCCCGGAAGCAATATTCTTGTTCGGTGGACTGACAAAAGCCGGTGATCTGCTTCTGAAGCCTACCAAAAAACATATGGAAGAGAACCTTTTCCCAATTTATAAGGAAAATATTAAACTTTTGATGTCAGAGCTTAATGAAACCAATGCTGCTATATTGGGAGCATCTGCTCTTGCATGGAAAGAATTGCAAAAGTGATTTTTTTTGAGTTACTTACACTTCTTATTCTTGCTTATTATAATTTATCCTTTTGCCTGATAAAATGGAGCAGTTACTAAAAGATAAAAGAATTCTAATCGTGGAAGATGAAGAAACAAACTGGTTTCTTCTCCGTGATATTCTTCATACTTTCTCTGCTAAGACTGTTTGGGCCGAAGTAGGCCAAAAAGCAATTGATATGATTGAAGACGGTGAGATTTTTGACCTGATCCTTATGGACATTCACATGCCTTTGATGGATGGACTTGAAGTTACAGAAAAAATAAAATCTTTACACCCCGATATACCCATCATTGCACAAACTGCGTTTGCCCTCGATGAAGAAATTCGCAATTGTTACGACGCAGGATGTGACGGCCATATTTTAAAACCCTTCTCCATCCCTGAATTATCTGCCGCTATTCTAAAAGTGCTGAACGATTAACAACCCATAATTCCTATGTATGCAGGGTCACCCTTCCAGGGGAAACACAAGGAAGTATGTCATGCTAAACAACCAAACTCATCAACTCATCAACTCATCAACTACTCAACTCATCAACTACTCAACTCATCAACTACTCAACTCATCAACTCATCAACTCATCAACTCATCAACTACTCAACTCATCAACTCATCAACTCATCAACTTCTAAACAACTCAACCAGCAACCCACCTTCGTCAAGACTACGGCGGGCAAAGCCAGCAACTAAAGACTTCTTCCATTATTAATTATTCATTTTTAATTCTTCTTACTCTCACCTCTTCAAACTTACTAACCTCATGTATCAGCAGTTCTGTTATACGTTCGAACTCCTGTTTGGCTTCATTGTATAAAGATTTATTTGCATGATACCATTCACAATTGTTATTTTGTGATAAAGTTCGTAGAAATGCAAATGACTGATCAAACATTTTAATAATGATGTTAAATAGTGTAATTAAATATACATTTATTATCCTGAATAAGCTGTTATTGCCTATTTTCATTTAAAATCTAAATCCATGAGAAAGATCGCATTAATCGTAGCAGGAGGTACAGGAATTCGCATGCAGGCAGAAACACCCAAACAGTTTATGCTCCTGCATAATCTTCCTGTCCTCATGTACAGTATAAACATTTTCTTTCAATATGATAAAAACCTGGATGTCCGACTGGTTCTGCCCGAATCAGAAATGGAAAGATGGAAAACCTTATGTGAGGAATACCATTTTAAAGTAAGTCATGTCCTTTTTGCCGGCGGCGAAACCAGGTTTCATTCTGTAAAAAACGGGTTGAAAGACATTCCCGATTCTTCACTTGTTGCTATTCATGATGGCGTACGACCGTTGGTGAGTAAACAAACCATTTCAAACTGTTTTGACCTGGCAGAAAAGCAGGGAACTGCTATTCCTGTAATGCCTGTTATAGATTCCATCAGGAAAGTTGACCAGGGAGATTCAACGGCGGAATCAAGATCCCATTTCAGAACGGTGCAAACTCCCCAGGTTTTTCAATCGGAACTGCTTCTGGATGCATACAATATCGAATACCAGGACAACTTTACTGACGATGCCTCGGTTGTAGAAAAAGCCGGATATAAGATCTTCCTTGCAGAAGGGAACAGAGAAAATATAAAAATCACTTCACCTCTTGATCTGGTCATCGCCGAAGCACTGATTGAGCATTTGAAGATTTAATCTTCTTCTTCTGCCGCTTCAACAACCCCGGTTGCCTTCCCTTCCTTAATAACCTCTTTGGGATTGCACGCATAGCTTACGTACCCATTACTCCCAACATCGGCTTTCAGTTTTTCTGTTGCACATACTTTGGCTATTCCTCCCAAAGAGGCTTGAACATTAACATATTCCCCTTCCAGTTTATAGCCTGCAAAAGTAGCCGATGAAGAAACCGTAATGTCCTGATTTACAGCATAGCCTTCAGCATAGAAAGAAGCACCTCCACTGGCCTTTACATCCAGGTATTTTATATCCAGATCAACATAGGCCTTGCCACCGCTTTGTAATTTAACTTCAAGCTTGTCTCCGGCAAACAAATTTTTGGTGGTTACCTCAGCCATGCCCATGATCTCCAGATCGGGTATTTCAGGACAGGTAAGCGTTGCATTGACCTTCTCCCTGCAACCATATGCATTCAGGAGCTTTAAAGTCAACACCCCGTTTTCGATAGATTGAGTAAGGCATTTTGAATCAAGATCCTGGGTCATTATAGAAAGAGTGTACTCAGGAGCTTTTTCTATCTGAAGCAGGATACCGCTTGAAACGACGATTTTATTGATTGCTTCAATTTTTGATTTTTCCTGCCCATTCAGGTGATATGCTAAAAACAGGACCAGTCCGGATAAAAATATCAATTTGTACTTCATAATAAATTTTTCTAATAGAACAGAAATGAGGGGACAATAATTGTGGTAATCAGAATAAATATTCTGTATTTTTTTTCGGAAATCAACTTGACAATTAAAAGTCCATCACCGGATAAGCCTGTTTTTGCCACTCCCGAAAGCATCCCAAACAAAGCAAATAAAATCCGACTTTTAAGGAAAATAAAAAATCGTCATAAATAAAACGAGATTTTTATAAAGAAATGCAATAAAAACAAACCTTCTCTTTTCTAACCTGCATTATTCATGCGTCAAGTTTGGGGCAGATGCGAGGCGTCGGAA
>CAYQDZ010000029.1:0-20848 GCA_964416375.1 uncultured Bacteroidales bacterium | reverse complement strand
ATGAAAAGAATATACCTTGTATTGCTTTCCATTGCCTCAGGTTTTATTTTGTCATTGGGATGGTATGAATGGGGCTCGGGATTGTTTTTGTTAAACGGCCTGATACCACTCCTGCTGCTAGAAGAATTTGTATCGGATACCAAAGAAAGGAGCGGAAGGGAGATCTACCTTTATGCATCCCTGTCTTTTTTTGTTTGGAACCTGATTGCTACCTGGTGGATTAAGAATGCTTCCTATGCCGGTTTGGCTGCAGCCGTTTGTGTCACTACATTGTACATGGCCGTACCGTTTTGGCTGTATTCTGTGACAAAAAAGGAGTGGGGCAGATACATAGGGTATTTCTCCTTATTAGTTTACTGGATTGCCTTTGAATTTGCATACAACCATGGCGAAATTTCATGGCCATGGCTGACGCTGGGGAATGGGTTTCTTTATAATACAAGGCTGGTGCAATGGTATGAATACACAGGTGTTTTCGGAGGATCAATATGGATACTCTTATGCAATATCCTGCTCTTTGAATGCCTTCGGCGGTGGATTGCAAAAAAAAAGCCGGTGAAACTAACGAACGCCATTGGTATATCAACTATACTGGTATTTACTCTGCCTCTTATCATTTCCATTATCAGGTACCATAGCTATGAGGAAGTTGAAAATCCCAGGGAATTTGTTGTGGTGCAGCCAAACATTGATGCATATGTCAAGTTTAGTGATATGCCCCAGATTGAACAGACAAAGATTCAGATAGCAGGAGCTGCCGGTTTAACAACAGAAACTACCGATTATGTTATTGCCCCTGAGACTTCCATCTATGGCAGGTATTGGATTGACAGGCTTGAACAAGTAAATGACATCCAGCTGATAAGGGAATTTCAGGAGCCATTTCCAAAACTTAAATATATAGTTGGCATTTATTGTTATGAGCGTTATAACTCTGCCGGCGAAGCTACCAAGACTTCCCGGCCAATGGGGGAATCGGGTTATTATTACGACTCACACAATTCTGCCATTCAACTTGATTCAAGCTCTTATATTCCTATTTACCATAAATCCATGCTGGTTACAGGAGTTGAGAAAATGCCTTATACCTGGTTATTTAAACCGCTCGAAAAGCTGACATTGAAACTTGGCGGAATATTCAGAAGTCATGGAATACAGGAAGAAAGGGAGGTTCTTGAAGCCACTGACGACGATGTAAAAGTAGCTCCCGTGATATGTTATGAGTCGGTTTATGGTGAATTCGTCGGAGATTATATTAAGAAAGGAGCCAATGTCATTGCAGTGATCACAAATGACGGCTGGTGGGGCAATTCTCCCGGACACAGGCAACACAATGCATTATCCTGTCTGCGTGCTATAGAAACAAGGCGTAGTATAGCACGATCTGCCAATACAGGCATATCAAGTTTTATAAACCAGAAAGGCGATGTAACACAAAAACTTACATGGTGGAAACGGGGGGCTTTACGAGGACGTCTGAATTTGAATGAGAAGATTACTTTCTATGTGAAGCACGGTGATTATTTGGGGCGCTGGATGTTCATTCTGGCCATTGTTTTTTTGATTGCATTGATTATCAAAAAGATTACAGGTTTTCTTCAAAACAGGTCTTGAATTTTTACGCAAGTAGTATTTATCAGATGTTCATAAAATCAATCTGGTAAACCTTTGTTTTTTAATGATTTATTTTTTTTCTTGCTCTATGCAACTACAGTCATGTTTAGTTGTCATTTAAAGCGAAAACCAGTAACATTTTGGAGGTAGCGTACCAGGACATACATCGCGGTATCATTGAGCTAAGCAAAGCAGGGAATAACAAAGCTCAGTATCAGCTATACAAGCTATATTCCAAAGCTATGTTCAATATTTGTTGTCGCATGACAAACCATTATGCCGAAGCCGAAGACCTGTTGCAGGAATCATTCACAGAAGCTTTTTTAAAACTGGAAAACTTCCGGTATGAGTCTGCCTTTGGAGCATGGCTCAAAAGAATTGTTGTAAACAAATGCATCAATCATCTGAAAAAACGCAGAGCCCAACTTGTTTACACGGATCATGTTCCCGAAACCGGCAATGAAGAAGAAGAAAATACGGATTACTCACAGATGAATGTAAAGAGGATCCAAAATGCCATGGAAGAACTACCGGATGGCTACCGGGTAATTTTTTCTCTCTACCTGATTGAGGGTTATGATCACAGCGAGATTGCACAGATCATGGGGATTTCTGAATCCACTTCAAAATCACAGTTCTCGCGTGCAAAACAAAAAATTAAAGAGATATTAAAAGAGACATGATTATGAAAGATAAATTTGAAGAGTTTATTAGGAACAATAAAGAGGCATTTGATTTTCGTGAACCACGGACCGAACTCTGGAAGGAAGTCGAAAAAACGGTTTCAGGTAAAAAAGTAATTCGCTGGCGCTTCTATCTTTCTCGTGCTGCTGCTGTAGTATTGATATTTGCCGCATCAATTATTGCTCAGCGTGTATGGATACATGTGAAAGATAATATTGCTGAAAAAAAGGTGGATTATGAAATTGATATACCTGAATTGCATGAAGCCGAAATGTATTATACAGGTATGATAAATGCCAAGCTTGAAGAAGTGAAACCTCTGCTTTCCGAGTACCCTTCACTTGAAGAAGAATTGCAGACTGATCTGTCTGAATTAGACAGTATTTACAAGGGTTTAAAGAATGATTTAAGGGATAACATAGCAAATCATGAAGTGATAGAGGCAATGATACAGAATTACAGGTTGCGGATCGTCATTCTCGAGGATCTGCTTATGTTCCTTGAACCGGAAGATGAAGAAAATAATACAAACAATATCGAACGAATATGATTTACAGAACTGTTCTTTGTTTATGGCTCGTACTTTTTTTATACCCCGGAGGGTTGTTGGGGCAGGTATACTCCGACCATAAAGTACGAAAATACAAAATCACTGAAAAAACTACTGTTGAGGTAACGAACAAGTATGGTAAGGTACATGTCATTACCTGGGATAAAGACAGTGTGAAATTTGAAGTTGATTTGCGTATTAGTGCGAATAGCTACCCGAAAATGCAGAAACTGAAAGACAATATCAGTTTCGACTTTACAGCTACAAAATATTATATTGTGGCGAAAACCAGATTCAGTAATCAGGCAGGAATCATTTCTGATTTTGTTGATGCATTCATTCCTTCCAATAGAGTAACAATCAATTATTTGGTTTATGTACCAAGAAATGCAAACCTTAAAATAGAGAACAAGTTCGGTGATGTATATATGGATGATTTTTCCGGCCACTTAGAAATTATTCTGTCGAATGGTGATATGAAAGCAAATACTCTTACCGGTTCACCAACCATTAAACTGAATTCCGGTGATGGAACTATAAACAGTATTCAAAATGGTAAAATTTTTGTAGCGTATTCAGATCTGCGTATTAAACAGGCTAAACATTTGAATATAGATACAAAATCGTCAAGGATAACAATCAATAAAGCAGCGGATCTCACAATCAATTCCAGCAGGGACAAATTCAATATTGAAGAAATCAGTGATCTTTCTGTTACGGGCTATTTTACAAGCTTGAATATTGAACACCTGAAAAAAGAACTGCGCTGTTCATTAAAATACGGGAACCTTATGGTGGAACGTGTGGATGATTCCTTCTCCTTTATCAATGTGGAATCGGAATATGCCGATGTTGATCTGTTTTTCAAACGAAGCACTACGTACAATTTGGATATTACTCACCACAATGATGTATACATTAATTTGCCAGCAAGCCTTGCAAGAATGAAAACAAAAGATCTCGATATACCTGAAAAGTTAAAACTGACTTATGGAAAGGTAGGCAGCACAGCAAGCGAAACATCAAACAAAGTGAAGATTAGTGCAACGAAAAAATGCATAGTTAACATTATTCATAAATGAGGAGAATTTATGAAATGATGCAACTTTTAAATAGTAAGTTTGTCATTATAGCAACGTAAAAAAAAATGGAGATGAAATCATATAGTTTATATAAATATTCGTTGTTTTTTGTTGCCACCCTTTTATTAACCAATTGCGATCCTTTCTTCAATTGCCTTGATGGGAATGGGATTCTGAAACAGGAAGATAGAATTGTATCTGAGTTTTACGGTGTTGAGAACACTACACAAATTGATGTTGATATCACTGCCGATGATGAATATTCCATAGAGCTTACTGCTGATGAAAACTTGTTGGGTTTAATCCAGACTTCGGTAAGAAACGGAAATTTGATAATAAGCATGTCTAATGACAGGTGCATCAAAACAGATAATTATATGCTTGTTGATATCCATATGCCTGTTCTCGACTACATTGAATTGACCGGATCCGGCAACGTGGTGTTGGATTAGGCTATTCTCAAATTGATAATAAGCACGCCATCATTTTTGATGCACGGGGCGGTGTGGTTTTAGGCCATTCATTGGCTCTGGGTTTTGCAGGAGCAGGATTCATAAATTCATACGAATACAATCAGGCTTTAAATAGAGATGTAAGTCTGGCTGGAGGCTATGGAGGAATATTTGCCGAACCCATATTGTTTCCAAATTCAATAATTCATGTATCATTTCCTGTTCTTTTTGGTATTGGAGGTGTCGCGTATACATCCTTTCTTAATGAAGATGATAATTATCAACAGGATAACCAGGTGGAAGAAACCTCAGTTTTTCTGCTAATTGAACCCGGGGTTGAGCTTGAATTTAATATTTTGAAATTCATGCGTATGGCTGCCTATTTTTCCTATCGTTTTACGAACGATCTGGATATTACAAATGTCAGACCTGATGCATTGACCAATTATAATATAGGAGTAAGATTTAAATTCGGCAAATTTTAACAAGCTTTAACTCTTTATTCAATAGAAATTTATCTAAAGAATTATTTTTGTGACCTCTGCTATAATAAAAAGACTATAGCAGGGGTTTATAATGAAAACCAAACCATGAAGCAGATTGCAGGTATAATTGTATTCCTCTCACTAAGTATTCACATATTTTCACAGCAAAAATTTACCCTGAGCGGTTATGTTACTGATGCTTTGGGTGAAGAATTAATAGGAGCCAATGTAATGATTCCTGATCTCATAAAAGGGGCAATAACAAACACCTATGGGTTTTATTCATTGACACTCCCCGAAGGAAAATACAATCTGGAGATTTCATTCATAGGGTATCAGAGTCAGGATATAGAACTGCATTTAAACTCCAATCAAAAAATGAATTTTGCCCTTGAAGAATCTTCCGAGATGATCGAATCGGTTGAGATAGTAGCTGAAGGAAGAGATGTGAACATCCGTGAAATTGAAATGAGCACGAATACACTGCAGATGAAAACCATACAGAAACTTCCCATGTTGCTGGGTGAGACAGATGTTATAAAGACCATTCAGTTGTTGCCCGGTGTTTTGCAGGCAAATGAAGCTGCAGGTGGTTTTCATGTCAGGGGGGGAAGCACCGATCAAAATTTGATTTTGCTTGATAATGCTCCTGTTTACAATGCATCGCATGCCATAGGGTTCTTGTCTGTATTTAATGCCGATGCCATAAAAGATCTGAAACTTTACAAGGGAGGCATGCCACCGGAATTTGGAGGCAGACTGTCATCCATACTGGATATCCACATGAAAGAGGGGAACAAAAATGAATTTCATGGAGCAGCAGGAGTGGGGACCATAACAAGCAGATTAACTGTGGAAGGCCCTGTTGTGCCGGGGAAAGTTTCCTTTCTTTTATCCGGCAGAAGAACGTATTTCGATTTGTTTTTACCTTTTTCAACCGACAGCATGGCCAGGGAGAGTGATATCTATTTTTATGATCTGAATGCCAAGATCAACTATAGCATTAATGAAAATAACCGTGTATTTTTATCGGGTTACTTTGGGCGCGATGTGTTTAAAATTGGAGAGCTGATAGCAACGGATTATGGAAATTTCACCCTGACCGCCCGGTGGAATCATGTGTTCAATCAAAGGCTTTTCCTGAATACATCGACCATGTACAGTAACTACCGATACGATTTCAATTTTACCGAAGGATTTTCGAAAGTAAACTGGGTTACTTACATCCGGGATATCAACCAGCATTTTGACTTTACCTATTACCTGACCCCAGAGAATACCGTGAAATTTGGTGCCCAGGCAATTCTCCATAATTTTAGTCCGGGATATGTTTTCGGGCAATACGATGACTCGAAAAATTTTGACTATAGAATTCCAAACAGTTATTCGCTTGAGTATGGATTGTATGTTTCAAATGAACAGGAGATCACTACAAATTTAACCTTGCTTTACGGACTCAGATACTCCTTTTTTCAAAATATAGGTCCGGGACAATCGCTTGTTTATAATACCAGCGAGCCTGAGAATTATAGCGTTACGGATACTTTAAACTATAGCAGAGGCAAAGTATTCAATACCTTCCCCGGGGGTCTTGAACCCCGCCTGGCAATCAGGTATACTCTGAATGATGTTAGCTCGTTGAAAGCAAGTTACAACAGGATGTATCAGTATATTCATCTGGCCAGCAACAGTACGGCCACACTGCCACTCGATTTCTGGTTTCCAAGTTCGCCCAATATCAAACCACAGATGGCAGATCAGGTAGCTTTGGGATACTTCAGAAATTTTAAAGACAATATGTATGAGACTTCCGTAGAGGTTTTTTACAAATGGAACAAGAATACCATTGATTTTCGTGATCATGCACAACTTCTGCTTAATGATGCCTATGAAGGAGAATTACGAGTTGGAAAGGGAAACTCGTACGGCATCGAATTCATGGTAAAAAAACAGGAAGGAAAACTTACGGGTTGGATGAGCTATACCTATTCACGTTCTTATAAGAAGATCCCGGAGATAAACGAGGGGAAAACCTACCAGGCGTCGCATGATAAACCGCATGATTTTGCTTTGGTAGTATCTTATGATATGAACAAACGCTGGAATGTTTCAGGCAACTGGATCTATACAAGTGCTCCGCCCCGCACCATGCCAACCGGAAGATTTGAATACCAGTCGGCTATTTCACCGGTATACTCAGACCGGAATACGATCAGAGTTTTTCCATACCACCGGCTTGATGTATCTGTAACGTTTAGATTGAATAAGAATTCAAACAGGTTCAATCATTTTCTGAACTTGTCTGTTTACAATGCTTATATAAGGAAAAATCCGATCATGATCAATTTCCGGCAGGATGAAGATGATCCTCTGGTAACCAAAGCTTACATGATCTATTTGTACAGGATTGTTCCTTCACTGACTTATAGTGTTAAATTTTAGAATATGGGTTTTAGTATGAAATATATGAAGGCATTAGCAAAATACTTTTGGATTGTTGCGGCATTAGCAGTTCTTTCCTGCGAGGAAGAAATATCCCTCGAACTGAATGACCAGGAAAACGAACGTATTGTTGTTGATGGAAGATTTACCAATGAATTAAAAAGGCATACAATTCGTCTTACCAAAACAGCCAGTTACTTTCAAAATAATAGGGTGCCGGCTTTACTGGATGCTGAAGTGTATATAACGGAAGAAAATTCGGGAACAAGGTACGATTTGAACCTGGTAGATGACATTTTGGGATATTATGAGACAGAAGAAATAAGTGGTAAGGCCGGTGAGACCTATTCCTTAGGTATTAATTATGAAGGAGAATCATACCAGGCAACAACCTATCTGGATACTGTAGCCCTTATAGACAGCATTAATTATGAGTACGAATACTTTTCTTTATACCAACGTGGTTTTTACAAGATAAGAATGTCAGCTTATGAACCTCCTCCGCTTGGTAATATATACATGTTTTATGTTTATTTGAACGACACACTTTTTAACGATGAATTGGGAAAAACTCCTTATCAGGATGATTTGTTTTTTAATGATAGCTATATGGCGAATGTTGAGATCCTTTATATACCGCAGGAAGAAATCATTTCCAACACCAATTACGTGCGGGTTGAAATGCTATCCATATCAAGAGAAGAATATGATTTTAATGATGCTTATATAACTGAAACCTATTCCAGTGGTTCAATATTTAGCGGTCCACCCGCAAATATTCCTTCCAACCTGAAATGCACAAGCGGCAACATTGACGGATTGGGATTTTTTGGAGCATCCTCTTTATCATCAGCGGAAATGATTCTTGTAAAAGGGCATGATGAATCTACCAACGATCCGGATTATTAAAGCTGATCCTGATTGACACCTGCATTTTAATCTCTATTTTTGAACATGGCTTTGATAAAATCAGTACGGAACAATCGCAGGAGATGATAGAAAGGATAGCTAAAAGCTATAAAATGTATGCGGCATGGTACAAAGAATAGGGTCACTAAAGACCCTGGCTCAAATCGATCCAGTTTTTATATTCTGAGGAATTAATGAAAGCAGGGTAATTTGCCAATAAAGGTTGAAAATCTTCTTTGTAATAGTTGAAGATACCAATCATATCATCAAGCAAATGAGTGGCTTCTGAGAACTTCTGCTGCTCAATATAGATGGTTAACAGATTATAATAACCATTTTCAAATTCCGGCATCACATCAATAAGAGAGGACAGCTTTTTTTCTGCCGTTTCATATTTATTCATGTTGTAATAAATATTTCCACGTAAAAGATCAAGCAAAGGATCAGTTCCAACGCTTTCATCTAATCTGTCAATACACTTCAATGCCTTCAGAAACTCATCATGTACTATTAATCCATCCAAAGGGATGAGGTATTTTCCCGGATTTTCAGGAAAATGATTGATGTAGTTTCCATATGCACTGTTAAAGGTTTTTTTATCAAGATTGGAAGCCACTTGTATATCCATAATTTGAAACAACCTGTCTCTCCTGATCTCCTCAGGCAAATTCAATAATTTCTTGTGTGCTTTTTTATATTTACCTTCTGATATTAAGGTGTATAGCTTTTGATATTCAAGATAGAAGAGCCATTTCACCGGCATTTGATCTCCCGTATTTTCCTTGCCCGATATGAATGCACTGTAAAGCCTGCCAATTGATTCACTCATTTTTTCTCCTGATTGAAAAACATAGATATCCGTTATTTTTGGTTCCTTTTCAACAAACTTTACATACAGCTTGTGATAATTTATTGTTTGGGAGCTAAGGAATCTGAATAGAATTTCACCTGTATTATCTTTGTAATCGGCATTTAAAAATGTATAACTTCCTCCTTTTTGAATTTCTGCAGCAATACTTGTTCCAAAATCCAAACCGTTTTTCAATTCTTCAACAAATCCCTTTGCAAATGCCTCGGATAAATCAAATTGATTTTTGTTTAGCATGTTTTTTATGAACAGATCGACATCAAAGTTCTTATTAAAAAATGAAGGATCTTCATTTTCAAGGCTTGCTTCAATATAGCCGGCAAAAGTGATCAGCTTGTTGAACGCAGGATCGCTGTTAACTTTGAACTCTTCTGCATGCAATGGCATAAAAGTACCAATAAGGATTACTAATATCAGATAACACAATTTGTTCATTTGAACTCTCTTTTCTTCTATTATACTGGAATTGCGAAAGAATTGTTCGTGTCTGTTTGCAAATGTTGGGTTTCAAGGGATAAGAGGAGGAAAAACAGTCATAAAAGTAATTTGATCTCTTAACCACGCAAATACCCATTAAATTATATCAAATGCCATAAGGACAGGTTAATGACTTGATTAATAGACACATAAATTTTTACTATTAGCAGTATGCCAGAAATATAAAGCGAGTTTGAAATCCTAATTCTTTTTATTCTTCGGTAAAATTTATAAATTGTGCACTCCTAGAATAAACCTTAGTAAATTGAGAGGTAGTAATCCCACATATGACGAGCTTCTGGAACAGAACAAGCAATTCAGGAAAAAGATTCGTATGTTGAAGGATGAAATTAATCTTCTCAGAAAGTCTTTTCTGCCGGAAGAAAATTATTACAAAGATAGATATTACAGGATTACAGAGAATGTGAATGATGTGGTCTACCGTCTGATTCTTCCCGATTTCAGATACGAATACATGAGCCCTCAATCAAAGGATCTGTTTGGGTATGAGCCTGAAGAGTTTTATTATTCTCCTTTGCTGATCAGAAGGGTCATTCACCCCGATTTTTTCAAGTATTTTATTGAACATTGGAGAGCCCTGTTAAAAGGCGAGGCCCCCGAGTATTATGAAATTAAGATCGTAAAAAAGGATGGGGAAGTTCGATGGATACAACAGAAAAATCTTGTAATAAAAGACGATACGGGCAAAACGGTGGCTATTGAAGGTATAGTTACTGATATTACAAGCCGGAAACAAACAGATGAGGCACTCATCAACTCTGAGGCACAAAAAAAGGCCATACTCAATAATCTTCCTCACTTGGCATGGCTGAAAGATTGTGATGGAAAATACCTGTCCGTGAACGAATCTTTTGCAAATACAGTGAATAAAACAGCCGAGGAAATTATAGGCAGAACAGATTATGAGATCTATCCTTATGACATAGCCCAAAGATACAGGGAAGAGGACCTTAAAATTATTTTAACACGGGAACAGTTTTTCTTTGAAGAGCAAACGAGTGATTTGTGGTACGAAACTTTTAAAGCTCCTATTTTTGATTCTTCAGGAGATATAATCGGTATTACGGGAATATCACTGGAAATCTCAAAGCGTAAGAAAAATGAGGATGAGATCAGAGATTACAGTGAAAAATTGGCAGTGCAGAATGTCAAATTGAAATTGATCAATGACGAATTGAAGAATGCGAAGGAGAAAGCCGAAGAGAGCGATAAACTAAAATCTGCATTCCTTGCCAATATGAGCCATGAGATAAGAACTCCGATGAATGCTATTCTTGGATTTGCCACGCTTATTCGCAATCGGATTCTGACCGGTGAAAAGCGCAGAGAATACATTGATCTGATCAATTCTAACTGCAGGCAATTGTTGCATATCATAACCGATATTATTGATATTTCGAAAATTGAAGCCGGGCAGATCTCCATATTCAATAAAAACTTTCTTCTGAATAAGGTATTGAATGACCTGTATCTGATTTTTAATAATCAGATAGAAGTTTTAAGAAAACCTATTGAATTGCATCTGAAAAACGGGCTGAAGAATGAGGAATCGGCATTATTTTCAGATAAAGTTCGACTTGAACAAGTACTTACAAATCTTTTGTCAAATGCCCTTAAATTTACCGATAAGGGAAAGATTGAATTTGGGTATACCATTGATCGCCGGAGGGATATTGTGTTTTTTGTGAAAGACACGGGAATAGGCATATCTGAAGATGAGCAAAAAATTATTTTTGACAGGTTTAGACAGGTAAGCATCTCATTCAATAAGATGTATGGCGGAACAGGTCTTGGATTATCTATTTCAAAAGGTTTAGCACAGAAACTGGGAGGAAAGATATGGGTTGAATCAAAAGTTGGAAAGGGGTCCAGTTTTTATTTAAGAGTACCATACAAACCAGGAATTCATATTGAAAGACCTCCACAGATTGATTACAATGCCGAATACAATTGGGATGGAAAAACCATACTGATAGCAGAGGATGAAGATGTAAATTATAATTTGCTTGAAACGATTCTTAGTCCTACCAAGGCAAAAATCATAAGAGCAAAAACGGGAGAGGATACAGTGGAATGTTGCTATAATAATAAGAAAGTAGATGTAGTATTGATGGATATGAAGATGCCTGATATGAACGGATTTGAAGCAACAAAAAAAATAAAAAAGAGAAGGAAGGGACTACCCATCATTGCTCAGACTGCCTATGCGATGTCTACGGATGAAGAGAACTGCATGCAAATAGGGTGTAACGATTATATTGCAAAACCTATACGAATTGACGATTTGCTGAAAAAAATTGAGCAATTCCTTAATACCGCTCCCTCTGATCAGGATGTTTCCAGGGAGCAAACAATATCCCCCAAAGCGATTTAATTTGCTTTTCTTAGAATTATTCATCAACACATAGCTTAAAGCCCATATTATGGATATTGATAATGGAAATTCTCTTATCTTCTTTAAGCACTTTTCTTAACTTGGAGATGTAAACATCCATACTACGACCCATAAAATAATCATTTTCACCCCAAATTTCCATCAGAGCAATTTCCCGTTTAAGCAATCTGTTTTTATAACGACAAAGCATCTTTAGAACATCAGCCTCTTTTTTAGTCAGATATTTTTCTTTGGAATGATGTTTCAGAATTTGCTCGGTATAGTCAAACTCATATGAGCCAAGTGTGTATTTCTCAGGCGTTTCAATTTCATCTTCACCATTTGTTCTTCTGAGAACGGCATTGATTCTCAACACCAGTTCTTCTGTACTAAAGGGTTTGGTAATGTAATCATCAGCACCTGTTTTAAAACCTTTTATTTTATCTTCTTTCAATGATTTGGCCGTAAGAAATATCAAAGAGATCTTTTTGTTCTTTTTTCTGATATGATCCGCAAGTGTAAAGCCATCAATATAAGGAAGCATAACATCAAGAATTGCCAGCTGAAAATCTGCTTCTGAAACTGCCTTTAATCCCGATTTACCATCACTGCAGTGAATCACTGAAAACCCTTCCATTTCAAGGAAATCTTTCAGAACGATACCCAGATTTAAATCATCTTCTACCAATAAAAGTCTTTTGTTTTCCATGCTTCAACTCAATTGATTATAGCGTATTTGAGTTTATATTAGTCACCCCTTGGAAGAAAAACATAAAAAGTACTTCCATTGTTCAGAGAACTCTCGACAGTTACTTTGCCCTGATGTGCTTCAACGATGGTTTTCACATAGTATAGCCCCAAACCGAATCCTTTTACATTGTGGATATTTCCGGTCGATACGCGATAAAATTTATCAAATACCTTTTTTTGCGATTCACGTGTCATTCCTATTCCTTTATCTTCAATAGCAAGAAGTAATCCCTGTTCCTGAGCGGAAGTACTAATTTTTATGCAACATTTTCCGGCGAAATATTTTATGGCATTATCAATGATATTGTTGATCACATTACGTATATGAATGGAATCAATGATCAATTCATGATTCTTTGCCTCCAGAGAGTATTTGAATTCCACTTCATTTTCACAAGCTTCAAAAGAGAAACCATCAACAGTCGATTGAATTAAGTCATGAAAATCAACAGCTTCTTTGTTCAGTTTTAGCTGTCCCCGGTCAACAAGGGCTGTTTGCAAAATAAGATCAACTTGAATTTGCATACGCTGGTTCTCATCATATATTATTTTTGAATATTTTTTAATGTTCTCACCGGAGGTTTGCCTTTTGCTATTCATTAACATTTCTGAAGCAAGAGAAATGGTAGATAGTGGTGTTTTGAATTCATGAGTCATGTTGTTGATGAAATCATTCTTTATTTCCGATATCTTTTTCTGCTTAAATATACTGTAGACAATGAACACAAATGCTGCCGATATGGCCAGAAGAAAAAGTATGGAAAGAAATATCCATCCAAACAATTGCATAAATATATTCCTTCTTTTATCAGGGAAAAAAACGGAGAGATGTATATACTCTTTCTTCCAGATGCAAGACAGACATGCTTTGTAAGCGTCTTGCTCATGAGCTTGTGTAAATTCTCCTATGGAATAGATGATGGAGTTGTCTTTTGAACGGACAAGTGCATAGATGTATAGTGAGTCTAATCGGTGATAGCGTATATATTTAGCCAGGAGTATGTTCAACAGAGTCGTATCAACGACATCAAAAAGCTTCAATTCTTTCTGAGGTATATTCTGAATTATATACGAAGTATCAACGTATTCTGTCAGCTCACTCAAAACATCTTCCAGCATACGATCAGCACGATCGTCATATTGTTTTTCAGAAATTATGACAGAGTTATTTAACCAGAAAATCTGTGTAAATATCAAACCCAGCAAAGAAACCGCAACAACTGCTATTACAGATTTTAAAAATATATATTTCATAACCGATTCAAAAATAGCGAATTATAATTATGCCGGAAAAGCATTAACAAGTCGTTAACAAAAAGGGCAGGATATAGTTTGAAGGGATAATTATTTTTTATTGAACTTTGTCATGGTGAGTTCCAATCCAATTGTCCCATAACTTTTTATGATATCAGTGCAAATTTTGAATTTTTCAGGAAGCTCTTTTACTTCATCCGGAGCCCATTCACTCAGAACATAATTTGCCTGTTGACCGGAATGAAAGTCATTTCCTATTCCAAAACGAAGCCTTGCATAATCTTGAGTGCCGATCACATCCTGTATGTTTGAGAGTCCGTTGTGTCCGCCATCTCCTCCTCCGGGCCTGATACGGATGGTACCAAACGGTAATGCGAGATCGTCAAGAATGACAAGAAGATTTTCAGGAGTTAATTTTGCTTTTTTCAACCAGTAGTTTATGGCCAGGCCACTACGATTCATATAAGTTGAAGGCTTAAGCAAAATAAAGCTTCGTCCTTTGAAGAGATATTCACTGATCATTCCATAACGCTTGTCCTGAAAAGAAATATTGGATGCTTTTGCTAAAGCATCCAATACCATAAATCCTATGTTGTGGCGTGTATTATGGTAATCAGGTCCAATATTACCCAAGCCGACAATAAGATATTTCAAATCATATAAGTTGATTAATCTTCAGATTTCTTATCTGCAGGTGCACCACCACTTTCTTCAGAAGATTTCTCAGCTCCTTCAGTTCCTTCAGCAGTACCTTCAGCTCCTTCTTCTCCTTCTGCCACTTCTGCAACCACCGGTTCTTCCATTTCCATACCCTTGGCAACACGTGAAGTAGATACTCCGACTATCATGGCACGCAGTGGATCGAGCAGCTCGATATTTTCATATTCCAAATCCTCTACCTTAACAAAATCTCCGATATTCAGATCTGAGATGTCTACGGTCAGGTTTTCCGGAAGATCTTTCACCAGTCCTTTAATCTTTAGGTAGCGTCTGCGGTGTCTTAATTTCCCTCCCTCTCTGATACCGATTGAACTACCTGTAAGAATAACAGGAAGAGAAATGATCGTCGGTTTATCGTCAAATACACGAATAAAGTCGAGATGCAGAAGTGCATCTGTTACGGGATGAAATTGAGAATCCTGAAGAATAGCCTGGTATATTTTTCCTTCAATGTTTAGTTTAACCAGAAAAATGTCATGTGTATAGATTATATGCCTGAATTCATTTTCCGGGGCAGAGAAGTGAATTACTTCTTCTCCTCCATACATTACACATGGCACCAATCCTTTTTTGCGTAAAGCTTTTGAGTGTTTTTTTCCAACCTCTTTTCTGAGATTGGCTTTAATTTCTATTGATTTCATCTTTTCCTTTTAAAACAATTATTATTGTGCTACTTGGAAGCTGTGTTCCCCATCACACCATTGTTTTAAACAATAGTCTGTGTGAAAAAGGAGTGCAAATATAGTAATTAAAAAATAAAATTTGAGCTAATGGATTTGTATTTGTATACTTTGTTGATTACATCGGCAAAAAGATCGGCTACCGATATTACTTTGATTTTATCACAATGTCCTTTCAGCGGAATAGTATCCGTAACAACAAGTTCTTTTATAGAAGATTGATTTATTCTTTCAAAAGCAGGACCCGAAAGTACCGGATGAGTGGCAGCTACCCTAATACTCTTTGCTCCCTGATCGGTCATCATATCCGCAGCAAGGCAAACTGTTCCGGCCGTGTCAATCAGATCATCAATAATGATAATATCCTTACCCTTGACTTCACCAATTACTTTCATTTCTGAAATAACATTTGCTTTTTTTCTTAGTTTGTAGCAGATAACCATTTCAGAATTAAGGAAACGGGAATAAGCATTTGCTCTTTTTGAACCTCCGATATCAGGTGCTGCTATTACAATATCCGTTAGTTCAAGAGTTTTCAGATAAGGAACAAACAAAGAAGATGCATACAAATGATCTACAGGCACATCAAAAAATCCCTGGATCTGATCGGCATGCAAATCCATTGTCATTACCCTGTCAACACCGCTTTTCACAAGCAGATCTGCAACCACTTTAGCCCCAATGGAGCATCGCGGGCGGTCTTTTCTATCCTGTCGTGTAAGGCCAAGGTATGGCATAACCGCAACAACCTTATAGGCAGAAGCCCTTTTTGCTGCATCAACCATTAATAATAACTCCATTAAATTATCCTGCGGAGGAAATGTTGACTGGATAATAAATACGATACAACCCCTAACCGACTCAAGATAAGCAGGTTGAAATTCCCCATCACTGAATTCCAGCACTGAGGTTTCCCCCAATTCAGTTCCGTAGCTTTTGGCAATTTTTTCAGCCAGGTAGTAAGATGAACGACCGGCAAAAAATTTAATTGGAGCTTTAATTTTCATTTTTCGTATTTAACAAGAAAGAAATCAGATCTATAGGTGTATTAGGCCAGCAAAAGTAAAAAATATCGACACAAAAAATGAAATCTTTGAGATGAAAAAGATGAACCGGTTTTTAACAATTTTGATTTAGAAGGCTGTTTTACTTCGAATCAGTGTTTGTTTGCTCAATAAAAGAGAGGATTTCCTCTTTGCCTGTTTTGTTTAGTGTTGATGAGGTAAAAAATGGCGGAAGAGCTTCCCAATCTTTCAGAAGGGTGTTTTTGTATACCTGAATGGACTTGTTCAATTGATTTGTACTCAGCTTATCTGTTTTGGTAAAGCATATTACAAAAGGAATCTGGTTTTCTCCCAGCCATCGAATAAATTCCAGATCGTTTTCCTGTGGAGCATGTCTGCAATCGATTAACAAAAAGAGATACACGAGAGATTTTTTAAGCATGAGGTACTGTTCAATCAGTATACTCATGTTCTTTCTTGCAGATTTGGAAATTTTCGCGTATCCGTATCCGGGCAAATCAACAAGATACCATGCCTTATCTACCAGAAAATGATTGATCAGGCGTGTCTTGCCGGGTTGTGAAGATGTTTTAGCCAGTTTTTTTTTACCGGAAATGTAATTTATTAATGTCGACTTGCCAACATTTGATCTGCCTACAAAGGCGTATTCCGGCAGGTTGTCATCCGGACAACTTTTAACATCAGGGCTGCTTTTTATAAATTCAATCGTGTTCATTATTCTCTTTCACCTGTATTTCTATGCAACATAAACTTCAAGAAGTTTTGCATTGTTAATTGGTAAAATGGTATACAAACTGAGAGAAGCAGGTATCAGTAAGGTTTCACCTGCTTGCAAAACTGTTTTCTCCTGGTTGTCTTGAACTATTTCACAGGAACCGGCAATACAGATGTATATTACAAAACTGTCCAGTTGACTGATGTCTTTTTCAAGTTTAGCATCCAGGTTAAGCCAGTTTGTTGTAAAATATTTGCATTCAAGGATTGTGGCTGGTTTATTCTTCAGGTTTTTGTATTCGGTTTTATAATTCGTATGGAAATTGTAATCAATGGCATCAACCGCTAGTTCTGTATGTAATTCACGGTAACTGCCGTCCGAATCTTTTCTGTCAAAATCATAAATACGATATGTGACATCCGAAGTTTGTTGTATTTCAGCAAGCAGAATTCCCGAGCCAATAGCATGCACTCTTCCTGCCGGAATAAAGAAAACATCTCCTTCCTTTACCGGCTCGGAGTTCAATATAGCCATGATCTTTTTTTCTTCAAGATGCTTCAAATAGATCTCTCTGCTTATTTTCCGGTTAAAGCCTACGATGAGTTCAGCATTTTCATCGGCCTGTATAATATACCACATTTCAGTTTTGCCCCTTGAGTTATGCCTCTCTTTGGCTAGTGCATCATCCGGATGTACCTGAATAGACAGGGCATCATTTGCATCGATGAATTTGATCAGCAAAGGAAATTCACTACCAAACTTGTTGTACACCCTGTCACCTACCAAATCACCCATGTAAACCTCAATTACTTCCTGCAAATTGTTCTCAGCCAGAAAACCGTTACTAATTTTTGAGATATGTCCCTGCACTCCTGATATCTCCCAACTCTCTCCGGCTTTTTCCGATCGGGTAGGTTTATTTAGAAGTGTATTCAGTTTTTTACCACCCCACATTTTATCAAGAATAATGGGATTAAATTTTAAAGGGTATAATAAATTCATGAAAAAGGAAATTTAAGATTCATAATCCACCACGAAAACTTTTTCTTTTACAGCTTCAAGAAAGGGTAATACCTCCTGATGATCGGGATGAATTCTGTACCTTTCAAGATCGTCCGGATTTTCAAATTCAGTAATCAGGACAAGGTCAAACGCAGATGATCTTGTGCTGATGTTGACACCGGTTTCAAGGAGTTTGATCTCAGGAATTTTGTTTTTAAGGCTGTCCAGTTTATCTTTGAGTTTCTGAATGTTCATCTCTCTGGTATTATCTTTATTATGGAGTTTGAACATAATGATATGCTTGATCATATTCTTAAAATATTTTAGTAAAAATAGATAAAAGCAATTAATATTAATCTAAACCGGATGCAGTAATGTTAAGTGAAATTGATATCTCCAATATACTTTTTCTCGATATTGAAACCGTACCACAACATTCATCTTTTAAAGATGTGCCTGAAAATATTCAGTCTCTGTGGGATAAAAAATCATCCTATAACAGAACAGAAGATCAGGATGCAGCAGATGTATACCCAAGGGCCGGAATATATGCAGAATTTGGCAAGATCATTTGCATATCAGCAGGAAAAATTTTTCAGGAGAAAAATGTAAATAAGATCAAAATCAAGTCGTATAGCGGCGATGATGAGAAAGTCATCTTAACTGATTTTGCAGATATGCTGGATATCTATTCTTCCGAAAGATCCATTTATCTCTGTGCACACAATGGCAAAGAGTTCGATTATCCTTTTTTAGCCAGGAGAATGCTGATTCATGGAATAAAGCTTCCTGATCTGCTTGATAGTGCAGGAAAGAAACCCTGGGAAGTGAAGCATCTGGATACCCTGGAATTATGGAAATTTGGTGATTACAAACACTACACCTCTCTGGAATTACTCACTGCAATTTTTAACATTCAGAGTCCAAAGGATGATATTGATGGAAGCAGGGTTGCTGAAGTATATTGGAAGGACAAAGATCTGAATAGAATTGTAAAATATTGCCAGAATGATGTACTGGCTGTGGCGCAGCTCATTTTAAAATATAAAGGAATAGATACGCTTAAGGAAGAACAGGTGGAGATTGTAAATAGCTAAAACTCATTTACGGGAAGAAATTCAACAAGCAAGTCCAGGAGCTTTTCCGGTTGCTCGGCATGAATCCAATGCCCTGTGTCCATTTTTACAATTTTCACCCCTGGAAATACATTCCTGAAAGATATTTTATCTTTATCTTGTATATAACCTGAATGCACACCACCAATTACCATTACGGGTTTGTCGAATACTTTTCCCTCCGTGTCAATTCCTTCAAGCAGTTGTGTGAAATTATTTTTTAGGGCTTCAATATTGAGTCCCCAGTAGAAATTACCATCAGGTTTACGTTTCAGATTTTTTAGCAAAAACTGTCTGAGTGGTTTTTGTGGGATATCAACCGATAAATCTTTTTCCACAACAGATCTTGTATGGGTTTTTGATATATCAAGGCGATTTAACGAATCAACTATTTTCTGATGTATAATGGCTTGCAGAGCAAAATTCCCATCCAGTGCATACGATCGGAGGGCAATATCAATAACTACTAACTTTCTTACTTTCGAAGGATTTCTCAGGGTGTAATTCATGGCTACTTTTCCACCCATGGAATGACCCATTAAACAGGCAAAATCGATGTTTTCAGAGTTCATGAATTCTTCAAGATCTGTGGTCATCACTTCGTAATTTAAATCCGGATGATGAGGAGAATCTCCATGGTTCCTCTGATCTATCAGGTAAACGGTAAAATATTCACTTAAACGGCGTCCAAAAGTATACCAGTTGTCAGATGAGCCATACAAACCATGGAGAACAATTAATGGGCATCCATTGCCCATCTTTTTAAATTGAAGTTGCATTTATCTAAGTTGTTCCAGGTACAGGTGAATTGTTTTTTCCAGGCCAAGATACAAAGCATCCGCAATCAGGGCATGACCAATTGATACTTCCAGTAGTTCGGGTATATTCTTAATAAAAAATTTTAGATTATCAAGATTTAAATCGTGTCCCGCATTGAGTCCAATGTTAAGTTCTGTTGCCTTTTTGGCCGCCTCAACAAAGGGTTTGACGGCAGCATCTTTATCGCTTTGAAATTGTTTTGCATAAGGTTCAGTGTAGAATTCAATCCTGTTCGTACCTGTTTCTTTTATGGCTTCGATGTTGTCCAGGTCTGTTTCAACAAAGATGGATGTCCGGATATTATTTGCCTGAAGTTCAGCTATTATATCTTTTAAGAACACACCGTGGTTTTTTGCGTTCCAGCCCTGATTTGACGTAAGGGCATCGTTTGCATCGGGTACCAGAGTTACCTGTTGTGGCAGAACTTCGGTAACCATATCTATAAATTTTCTTGAGGGATAACCTTCGATATTGAATTCGGTACTGACAACAGTTTTCAGATCAAAAACATCCTGTCTTTTTATATGTCTTTCATCAGGACGGGGATGTATGGTAATGCCTTGCGCACCAAATTCCTGACAATGTATTGCAGCCTCCAGCACATTAGGAATGTTCCCGCCTCTTGAATTCCTTAATGTTGCAATTTTATTTATATTTACACTTAATCTGGTCATAGAAGTATTGTATATGATCATTTGATTGTAAAATTATAGTATTTTATGAGAAACCATTGTTATGTTAGCCAGAGAATTAATATCGGATGTAATACCTTCTTTACGCACTTCAGATAGCGGTCAAAAAGCATTGTAC
>CAYQDZ010000028.1:0-20946 GCA_964416375.1 uncultured Bacteroidales bacterium | reverse complement strand
CAATATTATGTTGTTTTTTTAATCATAAATCTGTACATTATGACCTCAGAATTGATTAGTAATTAATCAAAAAAATGAATGGAAAAGAGAGAAGCAGAAGAAATGTGGTGCACATGGATCTGGATACGTTTTTTGTATCGGTTGAGCGCCTGGTAAACAGCAAACTTGAAGGAAAGCCGATCATTATCGGAGGTACCTCTGATCGTGGTGTGGTATCAAGCTGCAGCTATGAAGCACGTACTTACGGAGTGCATTCGGCCATGCCTATGAAAATGGCCCGTCTGCTATGCTCAGATGCAATCGTAATTCGTGGCGATATGGAATTGTACAGCAAATATTCGCACCTGGTCACAGAGGTTATAACCGGGCATGCTCCGCTGTACGAAAAAGCCTCGGTTGATGAGTTTTTTATTGACATTACAGGCATGGATCGCTTTTTCGGATGCCTGAAGTGGACAAAGGAATTAAGGCAGTCCATCATAAAAAATACCGGACTGCCTCTCTCTTTCGGGTTATCAATTAATAAGACCGTATCGAAAATTGCTACAGGAGAAGCCAAACCCAACGGAGAAAAAGAAGTTCCCGGAAAAATCGTAAAACCCTTTCTTTTCCCCCTGTCTATCAACAAAATACCCATGATTGGAGACAAAACCTATCATTTGCTTCGTTCAATGGGTATTGCTACTATCGGAACCTTAAGCCTGATCCCGATAGAAATGATGGAAAAAGTACTGGGGAAAAACGGCATTGTGATATGGAAAAAAGCCAATGGCATCGATAACACGCCTGTAAAACCCTATTCGGAACAGAAGTCAATCAGCATCGAACGCACATTTGAGCAGGATACCATCGACGTAGCAAAAATGAGGGATATACTGGTGAATATGGTTGAAAAACTGGCATTTGAGATGCGCCGGAAGCAGCGCCTTACTTCATGTGTAACAGTAAAAATCCGGTATTCAAACTTCGATACCCATACCCTGCAAAAACGCGTCCCCTACACTGCTTTCGATCACCAGCTGATACCTGTTACAAAAGAGCTCTTTGAAAGGCTCTATCAACGACGCATGCTCATACGTCTGATCGGAGTAAGGTTCAGTCACCTGGTACAAGGCGTACAACAATTGAATATGTTCGAGGATACACCGAAAACCGTAAATCTTTACAAAGCAATGGATACCCTTCGTAATCGTTACGGTCGAAGATCAATACGGCGGGCGGTGGGAATGTGAGGGGGTGCTGGGTGAGTTGGGAGAATTAAGAATTAATAATTAAGAATTAATAATTAAGAATGAAGAATGAAGAATGTGGGAATGTGGGAATGTGAGGGGGTGGGGAATTGTGGAATCGTTTAACTGTGGAATTGGTAAGAAGTTGGGAGTCTCTAGTTGCTGGGTGCTGGTTGCTGGGTGCTGGTTTTGAAGAAGGAAGATGAGAAGACGGGAAGGTGAGAAGTTTAGTTGTTTAGATGTTGAGTTGTTTTGTCCTGAAATAGGTTATTTGTGACTTGTAACTTGTGATTTTTGAGTCTCATATCGTACGTCTTATAGTCTTTTATCTTTTATCTTTCATCTCACTACTAACTACTCACTACTCACTACTTCAAATCAAATGAACTCTCATTGCAGTCAAAAACCAGTAATAAAAGCTGCCGGATACTGTAAAATTTCAAATAAACCAAAATTAAATATTTGATTATCTGATGTTTATCATATCAATAAAGTGTTAATAAATTCTTAAATCAGTATAAAAAAATCATCAAAGTAACAACTATATTGTGCTATCAACAGTTTGAGGCTATTTATCAAAAATGAATAACATTTTTGGAACATTATTTGTAAATAGCAATATAGAGAGACCAATTATGTCGGTAATTACTTAATGAAAATTGCGCGTTTATACAACAAAAATGGAAGTATCTATCACTAACTTAAATTACTAAGTGTACGTAACATTGTATAGCAAAATGATAAAATTTGGGAAAATGATAAATCGTACTGAAATAGAGTATTTGAAGAAAGTAAATGGAATAAGGAAAAAAATGGGACTTGAGATTGATATAGATCAATGTACCCAGCACACTTTTCTTTTGGCCATTTCAAATGCAAAGAAAAAGACAAAATAATAAAACCAGCATTTCATTTCTATTTGAAATTGCTGATGAATGGAATTTTTTACAGTGCATTTAAGTGCACTCTATTAGTACATATGACTTGTAAATTTCAAACCTCCGGGAATTTTTTCCGGAGGTTTCTTTTTTCAGGAATACCAAGCCTGCCAATTGCATGGATAAGTATTAATTATTGCCCGTTTTAAAGTATCTTTTAACTTGTCAATTATCCATATAATAATGTCTATATTTGCACAAAACAAATATAACATCTAATAAATGGCTAATAATCAATTTAATAATCTAGACTTGCCTCCAGGCGCAATCAAACTACTTAAAAATTGGAGGCCGATACTTATCTCTCTGCTTGTGTTTATAATAGTATGGAGTGGTTTCTTTCAGATAAAACCCGAAGAAGTAGGCATAATTACCCGGTTTGGCAAGTATACCCGTAAAGTAGAACCTGGACTTAACTTCAAAGTTCCTTTTATTGAAAAAGTTGCTAAAGTTCCTGTTGAACGCCAACAGAAACTTGAATTCGGCTTTCGTACTACACGTGCCGGTATCAACTCGCAACACTCGCGTGAAGGAACCCGGGATGAATCACTCATGTTAACCGGAGATTTGAATCTGGCTGATGTGGAATGGGTCGTTCAATATCGTATTGATAATGCCTACAATTACCTCTTTAAAGTAAGACAGCCGGAGACCACCTTACGAGATATCGCCGAAGCTACAATGCGTCAGGTTGTTGGTGACAGAACAGTGAATGAAGTATTGACAGTAGGTCGAACAGAAATTGCTTCCAAATTGGAAGAACTAATGCAGGAACTCTGCAGAGAGTATTCATTAGGCGTTAAAATAGATCAGGTCGTACTTCAGAATGTTAATCCTCCCGACCAGGTTAAGGCGGCTTTTAATGCAGTAAACGAAGCACAGCAAGAAAAGGAAACCCTGATCAATCAGGCCAAATCGGAATACAATAAAGTCATTCCGAAAGCAAGCGGACAAGCCAAAGAAACAATTCAAAAGGCTGAAGGATTTGCGACCGAGCGTGTTAACAATGCCAAAGGAGAGGTTGCCCGGTTCAATGCGTTGTACACAGAATATGTCAAAGCTCCTGAAGTTACAAAACGCAGAATCTATCTTGAGACTATGGCTAGTGTGATCCCCATGTTAGGGGTGAAGATCATTACGGACCAGGATGGAAGTAATGTATTGCCGCTATTACAAATACCATTGAATGAAAAAACCATTAAAGAATAAGTCATGAAAGACAGAAAACTCATACTATATATAGTAGCAATTGTATTTGTACTCATTGTTATCGGACAAAGTATATACGTTGTACAAGAAACGGAACAGGTAGTAATCACCCAGTTTGGAAAGCCTGTTGGTGAAGCTGTGATTACTCCCGGACTTAAGTTCAAGACACCTTTTATTCAAAAAACCAATTTTTTCGATAAACGGTTTCTGGAATGGGATGGAGATCCAAACCAGGTTCCAACAAAGGATAAAAAATTTATTTATGTTGATACTTATGCCAGATGGCAAATAGTAGATCCGCTGCAATTTTTTAAACGCTTAAACAATGAAAGAGGTGCTCACTCACGACTTGATGATATACTTGACGGAGAAACACGTGATTATATCGCTAACCATAATATTGAAGAGGCTGTGCGTACAAGCAATCGCACACCTATGAGTGCTGACTCAATAAGCGAAATGATTGGTAATTCATTAGCTAGTATTGAGGTTGGAAGAGAAAAAATCCAAAATATGATAAAAGAATCAGCTGGTAAACAGGCTGCTGATCTGGGAATTGTGATTTTGGATTTTCGTTTTAAACGTATCAACTATGTTCAAGAGGTTAGACTACAGGTTTATGAACGAATGAAGAGTGAACGATTCCGAATTGCGGACAAATTTCGTTCAGAAGGTCAGGGTGAAGCATCTCGTATTAATGGTGAGAAAGAAAGGGAATTAAAAACCATTCAATCCGTTGCATTTAAAGAAGCCGAAGAAATAAAAGGAAACGCTGATGCTACAGCAGCTGCTATATATGCTTCTGCATATGACCGATCTAACAGTTCAAGAGAATTGTATGCTTTTTTAAAATCAATGGAAACTTTTCAAAAAACATTTGATGAACAAACATCCGTTATTCTTTCAACAGATAGCGAATTGTATAAATATTTAAAAAGTATGAAATAATAAATGCATATTGGTAATATGTAAAAAGAGGGTGCCTTTTAAAGCACCCTCATTTTTTTATCCATTTGTTTGTTAGTTATTCTACAACCAGTCTCCTTATTAGTATATTTTCCCCAATCAACAATTGCACTAAATACGCCTGGCTGTATATTCAAGCATAATAAATTGCTGATCCTGTATCTGAACTTCCCTGACAAAAAAGCTAGTTTCAAGAAGCAGGTCAAAAAAGCTTATCCCTTACAACCTGTGAAAAAAAGATTTTTTCTATTCTTTAGTATCCTATGGATCAAAAAAGAAAATCAGATGTTATGATATTGCAGGATAGTGTTCTTGATGCAAACAGAGTGTTTAGTATCAGGCATTTCCATTCACAAGTTACGGACAATCTTTGAAAAAAAACCGGGCTATTTTTAAAAACTTTATTGCTGGTTAAATCAAAACAGAAACAAGGGTTTAAGGTGTCTTTCAAGAAGATTTGATTTCACCTGTTCGGCTATGGTATCACGATAATCAGAAAGAGCATTTACAAACTCATCTCCCATTTCAACGGCTACCTTATACCCTACATGTATCAATTGACGAAAATCCGGGTTGTATTCCTTGCAATCCTGATCATGCAGCAGAGCATGAACAAATTCATTGCTTGTCCAGGAATTAACAATGGACTCTTTTGGAAGATTTACTTTATCAATACGTAATACACTGGCATAAGGTGACGTAAGCTCATCGAAACGTTTCAACGAATTTGTGTATATTTTTTTTGCGATATCAAGTCCTCTTCCTCCTGCTTTTGCCAGACCTATTACCTCTTCCAACCAAGTTGTTCCGGCAGTCTTTACATGGATTCCCGCATCGTATTTTAAAAAAACCTTTTTCATCAACGGATAAAGTGAGAATTTATCGCTTCCACTGTGAACACTTATTTTCAGGTTATCCGGTACTCCCAGTGTTTCAATTGCATACCTGATTACCGCAACATCCTGCTCGAATTCCCTAGAAAACAAATCAAGATCCCCAATGTAGTCAACACCTTTCGCAAACAAACCTGTAAATTTGGGGGCAATAGTCTGAATCTTTACTCCTGTTCTATTCAGCTCCGCCAAAATAAAAAACAGGTCCAGAGGTGTCTGTGCCTCCTTTGTCTCGTCCATTGATACTTCGGGAACAAAGTTACCCTCCCCCTTTTTTAATTTTATATGCTCATAAATCTTAGCCACTTCATGGATAGCTAACAAGTATTTATCAGCCGTAGCAACCAGGTAGGTTTCACTTACCTCAAAGGATTCATTAATGCCGGGAATGGATAAATTACCAATATATTTTTTATAAGTATTTACAAAATCACTCCTGCTCTGTATACCTACAGGTTTAGAAATGAAATCTGCAACATCGATGGTGAAGAAATTACTGAAATCAATAAATTCATCAACAGTATCGATTCCTATATGATCAGCATCAATATAATAATTATTCTTCCAGTTTTTTCTTTTTACGGCTGCTTCTGCTTCTTTTTTAACGGAATGAGGTGTTGTCTTCACTATCTTATGCTCCCGGTATGATTTATTCCAAACAGGAACAACCGGAACTCCAAGTTGATTTATTTCCTGAATGGCACTCAATTGCGCTTCACCTTCTTTTGTAAAGCGATCTCCAACTCCAAAGGAGTATTTTTCAATATTCATCGACAGTATATTTTTAATTATTTGATAATGTATAAATTTAAAAATAAAAATGTGAGTGATCACCAGTTGTTATTGTCCTCACATAAACATGTTCATGTTTGTTTCATATTGAAAAAGTTTGTTTGCAAATTTCAGTTCCTTGAAAAAACCGGAAGGTAAAAGTAAAATAAGCGACCTGTGCAAAAGCGAATCAAATATTCAACTAAACGAATCAAATAATCGTATTTGCTAATTAGCTGAAATATCATTACTAAACCTTAATGAAATAAACCCTAATACCTCTGCATAGGTCGCTATATTTATTTTTCATGAATGATCGAAGCCAAAAAAGTTTTTTGCATTGTAATAGGAAATATTCTCTACCATTTCTCCTAATAATTTCCTGTCATTTGGAAGCTCCCCATTCTCAACATCATTCCCAAGCAAGTTACAAAGAATTCTTCTAAAATACTCATGTCTGGGATAAGAAAGTAAACTTCTTGAGTCGGTCAGCATACCAACAAAGCGACTGAGAAGACCAAGAGTCGATAAAGCATTCATTTGTTTCTCCATTCCCCCTTTCTGATCCATGAACCACCAGCCGGATCCAAATTGTATTTTTCCCGGTATGATCCCGTCCTGAAAATTACCAAGCATAGTGGCTACCACTTCATTATCTGCAGGATTTAGATTATACAGGATCGTTTTGGCTAACTTATTTCCAGTATCAAGTTTATCCAAAAATCTTGACATTGGAACTGCAACAGGATAATCACCTATTGAATCGAATCCCGTATCAGGTCCTACTTCGTTCAGTTTACGTGTATTGTTGCTCCGCATAGCCCCAAAATGATATTGCTGCGTCCAACCCATCTCATGGTCCAATACAGCCAATTCATAGAGCATTGCAGATCTAAACTTCAGCACCTCTGATGATGAAAGTTGCTTTCCTGCCCGGACAGATTTAAATAATACTTTTATTTCATTGTCTGTATAAGGTTCGGCTAGAAAGGTCTCAATTCCCCGGTCAGATAATCTGCAACCATTAGCATGAAAGTATTCCTGTCGCTTTTTCAGTGCATCCAGTAATGAATTGAAACCTGAAATCTCAATTTCTGATACTTCCGATAATTTGTCAAGGTATTCATTGTATGATTTGGCATGTTCAACCGCCATGGCTTTATCAGGTCGCCAGGCCGGGAGTACTTTCACTTCAAATCCTTCATCCTTCACTTTTTTATGATACTCAAGAGTATCCACGGGATCATCGGTAGTACAAACAACCTCCACATTCATCATTTTCATCAGGCCTCTGACACTGTATTCTTTTGTCCTGAGCATAGTTGAAGTCGCATCATAAATTTTCTTTGCTGAGGATGGATTCAACAAATCTTTCATTCCAAAGTATCGTCTAAGTTCAAGATGAGTCCAATGATACAAAGGATTACGCAGAGTCATCGGAACGGTTTCTGCCCACTTTTCAAATTTTTCATAATCGCTGGCATTGCCGGTACAGAATTTTTCCTCTACTCCATTTGAACGCAGTGCACGCCATTTGTAATGATCTCCATACAACCATGCCTGGGTAATGTTCTCAAACTGAATGTCGTCACCAATTTGTTGCGGAATAAGGTGACAGTGATAGTCTATGATAGGCATTTTCTTTGCATGCTCATGAAAAAGGTATTCAGCAGTTTTTGTTTGCAGAAGAAAATTTTCATCCATAAATTTTTTCATGTGCTTAATATTTATTCGTTTGAGGGTTTTCCTATTGTTGCCAGTAATCCGCCATCAACATACAAGATATGTCCATTTACAAAATCAGATGCTTTGGAGGCAAGAAATATAGCAGCTCCCTGCAATTCGTCGGGTTCGCCCCACCTTCCGGCAGGTGTACGATTGATGATAAATTCATTCATCGGGTGATCTCCTTTCCTGATAGCAGCGGTCTGACTGGTAGCATAATACCCCGGGCCAATGGCATTTACCTGAATTCCATACCTGGCCCATTCCGTTGCCATACTTTTTGTAAACATTTTTAAACCGCCTTTTGCCGCGGTATATGCAGATATCGTATCACGTCCAAGTTCACTCATCATAGAGCAAATATTAATAATTTTACCACCTTTCCCCCGATCAATCATCCCTTTTGCAACATGTTTTGCCATGATAAAAGGTGCAACAAGATCAACATCAATTATATCCCTGAAATCTTCCGTTTTCATTTCCAGGATAGGGGTACGTTTTATGATCCCTGCATTATTGATCAGTATATCTATCGGATTTACTTCATCTTCAATTTTCCTGATATTCTCTGTTACCTGATCTTCAAGAGTCACATCAAACAAATAGCCTTTTGCATCTATGCCCTTTTTTTTATATTCCTCCAGTGCCTGCTGCATTTTATTGTGGGTATGACCGTTAACAACAAGAGTGGCTCCTGCATTTGCCAAACCAATCGCCATAGCCATTCCCAAACCGTGAGTAGCTCCGGTTACCAGGGCAGTTTTTCCGGTAAGATCAAACAAACTGAGTGACATAATCTGCTAAATTTATAAAGTTTTATTGTAAATCTCCCGGTTGTACAACATCCATATCGCCATAATCAAGATTCTCACCTGCCATTCCCCATACAAAAGCATATTTTGCCGTTCCTGCACCGGCATGAATAGACCAGCTCGGTGAGATCACTGCCTGCTCATTTTGCAACCAGATATGCCTGGTTTCCTGTGGTTCTCCCATAAAATGACAAACGGCCTGTCCGTCGGGAATTTCAAAGTAAAAGTATGTTTCCATTCTTCTGCTATGTGTATGCGGAGGCATCGTATTCCAAACACTTCCTGTCTGAAATTCGGTCATTCCCATCTGCAACTGGTTTGACTCCACAACACCATGAACCAGCAATTTATTAATTTTTCTCTGATTTGATGATTCAAGGTCTCCCATTTCCTGTACAATGGCATCAGCCAGAGTTACCTTTTTCGTTGCAAATTCCTTGTGAGCAAGTGCTGAATTAATATACAGTTTTGCCGGTTCCTTTTTATCAACACTTTCAAAGATCACCTCTTTGTTACCTTTCCCGATATAGATGGCTTCCTTATGGTGCAATTCGTACTTCTTGCCATCAATTGCAATCATTGCTTTTCCACCTATGTTGATGATCCCGATCTCTCTCCTTTCAAGAAAGAATTCAGATTTGAGCGGATCGATAGTTTCAAGCTTTAGACTTTTCTCCAATGGGTATGCTCCTCCTATAATATACCTGTCGTAATCGGAATATACAAGAGAAACCCCATTTTCAACAAACAGATCCTGTACGAGAAATTCTTCCCGTAAGCGCTGTGTATCATATGCTTTCGCATCGGAAGGATGAGCCGCATATCGGATACAATATTTTGTATTTTTCATATTCTTCTATTTTTAATTATGATCATTTCAAACTAAAATCCAAACAAACGTGGCAGCCATAAACTCAATGCCGGAATATAGGTTACCAGCAGCAAACTTATTATCATGGCGGCAAACATGGGTAAAAGTGGCCTGATAACCGATTGAATTTTTACGTTAGCAACGCTACAGCCAACAAAAAGAACAGTTCCTACCGGAGGAGTTATGAGACCCACACACAAATTCATAATCAGTACAATACCAAAATGAATAGGATCCATTCCCAGTTGTTGTGTTACCACCGGAAGAAATATAGGAGTGAATATGAGTACTGCCGGTGTCATATCCATAAAAATACCCACAAAAAGCAATACCAAATTGATAATCAGTAATATTACTATCGGACTATCACTAATATTTATCAAACCCTCACTTACATTTTGTGGAATATTCTCGTACGACATGATCCATGAAAGTCCCAGAGAGGTTGCAACAAGAAGCATGACAATGGCTGTAGTGGAAATGGTTTTCAGAATAATTCCGGGCAGGTCTCTCCATTTTATCTCCCTGTAAATAAATGCCAGGATCAAACAATACAAAACAGCAATAGCCGATGCTTCAGTAGCGGTAAAATAACCTGCAATAAGTCCGCCAATTACAATCACCAGCAAAAGCAGACTTGGAATGGCATCCCACAATTTTCGCATGGCAGTTTTAAAAGGAACACGTTCATCAACAGGATATTTTTTGCGATAAGCATATGCTGCAGCCACAGACATCAATAAAATACCCATAATTATACCTGGTATATAACCTGCAACAAATAAAGCAGAAATTGATACTCCTCCACTGGCAAGAGAATATACGATCAGAATGTTGCTTGGAGGTATTATCAAACCTGTTGTTGCCGAACTGGAATTGATGGCAACACTAAAATTTTCATCGTATCCTTCCTCTTTCATTCTGGGGTGTATAATGGTCCCGATGGCAGATGCAGAAGCTGCTGCCGAGCCTGATATAGCTCCAAACAACATATTGGCAATGACATTGACAAAAGCCAATCCGCCTGGAAATCTACCCACCAACACCTTGGCAAAATCTATTAACCGAATGGCAATACCTCCATGGTTCATCAACTGTCCGGCGAAAATAAAGAAAGGAATGGCCAGCAAAGCAAAACTATCGAGTCCGGCAGCCATACGCTGTGCCATGGTTGTTAATGCAGGAAGCAGATCAATGCTTACCAGCATGGTTAATATACCCGACAATCCAATGCTATAAGCAATGGGTACCCCAATGGAAATAAAAAGTAAAAAAGTCAATACAAGAACAACAATTCCAAACCAATCCATATTTTTGTTTCTATAATTTTTAAGTTGCTTTCTGCAAAGTAAAAAAATCAACCGCGGCATAATAACTGATCAGCAGGCCCGATACCGGTACGATGAGGTATACAAATCCTATGGGGATTTCCATAGTAGAAGATACCTGTCCGAGGTAAAACCGGGTATAGACAAGCCATATCCCGCCAACAACCAGTACAGATATTGCGAATGCAAATACCAACAAATTGATAAGCCTTGACAATACTCTTTTACCGGAATCACTCAATTTAGTAATCAATAAATCGATGGCAAGATGCTGCTTCATACCGGTTGCATATGCGGCACCCAGCAGTGCCACCCAGATCAAAAGAAATCCTGCAAGTTCATCTGTAAAGGCATAATACTTGGTAGGGATTTGATAAGAAAACTGATTCACAAGAAGTTTATTGAGGTAACGAAACATGACCTGCCAAAGAACATCCAATACCAGGACGATCATAGTCAAAATCATTACTTTTTCCAATGCCTTATCAATTACTCTTCTTGTTTTCATTGTTTAAAATTTCAGGATTTTCATTCCTTATTCTCTCGATAATCGTATAAAGCTTTTCGTTCGATTTCATATCTTCATACAGTGTTGTTACTTTCTCGGAGAATTCATTTTTATTGGGATATACAATGGTCACGCCAGCCTCTTTTACTCTTTCCAATGCTTCCTTTTCCGACTCCTCCCACAATTTTCTCTGCATAACAGCAGACTCATTTGCAGCTTCCTGAAACCATCCTTGTTCTTCATCACTTAATTTATTCCAGACGATAGTGCTTACAAGCAATACATCCGGTATCGTTGTATGCTCATCGATAGAATAGTATTTGCAGACTTCATAATGATGAGAAAGGTAGAAGCTTGGCGGATTGTTTTCAGCACCATCGACCACCCCACTTTGTAAAGCAGTATACAATTCACCCCATGAAATTGGAGTAGGTGAACCCCCAAGAGCTTTCACCATATTGGTTGCAGTAATGCTTTTCATTACCCTGATCTTAAGTCCTTTAAGATCATCCGGTGTATTTACGGGTTTGTCTTTTGTATAAAAGCTGCGCGAGCCGGCATCATAGAAACATAAGCCTCGTAACCAAATATCCTCTCCTGAAAGCAGCAATTGCTTCCCAATTTCACCATCCAGCACCTGATATGAATGTTCCTTATCTCTAAAAATATAGGGCAATCCCAGCACTTTATAATCTTCAATAAAACCTTCCATTACAGCTGCTGAAACTTTTGTCATGGGCAGGCTTCCAATCTGGAGCAACTCCAGACAGCCCCTTTCAGATCCCAGTTGACCGCTGGGATATATTTGCAGCTCCAGTTTGCCTCCGGATTTTTCCCGGAGTCTCTCCCCCATATATACCATTGCCTTATGAACCGAGTGAGTCGGGTCGAGAATATGGGCCACTCTGATGACCTTCTTCTTCTTTTCGAGTTTACAGCCATAGAAAAGAAAACTAACACCAATTAGTAAAATAACAATCCTTACTATTTTCAGAATTCCATGTTTCATTTCCTGAGTGGCTTCAGATCTTCGCCCAATGGAGTCATATTCGGCATCAGAAGGTGAACAATACCAAGTGTTATAAGATATATTAATCCGGCCCCGGCAAAGGCAAAGAAATAGGCTGATGGTCCGCTGGAAGAAAGCAAATTCCCCAAAATTTTGTCGGTTACAATACCTGCTAATGCACCAACCATACCACCAATTCCGATAACCGAAGCAGTAGCTTTTTTTGGAAAAACATCAGATACCACCGTCATAATATTTGCAGCCCATGCCTGGTGTCCTCCTGCTGCAAGAGCAATCAATAGAATGGCTATCCAATACAATTTATTGGTACGCATTGTATCAAAAATTACCGATTCGTATTTTTGAATAATAGTTTTTCCCGCTTCTTTTTCGATAAAGGCCTGAAACTCTGCCATAGACTCCTTTTCTTTTTTTTCACGCCTTTTGCTGTAAATCTTTTGTATACTGAAAAGCAAATCGTCCGAAACTTCGAGGATTTTTACTGCACCCAGGGTTTTATTGTTTACCATGTATGTGCCCTCCTCAGTCAAAGAGGCTTCTGTGATAACCTGCATGTACTCTGCAAGAACAGTTTTACCATGTACCAAGGCCAGTTCATCTTCAAAATCTCTTGCAGCTTTGTATTCTTTGCCTTCGAATGTTTTAACATCATCCAAAACATTCTGTGGTATGGTAACCTTTTTCTTATCAATTTTCACTTCAGCAGTTGCTAACTGTTCGATCTTTTCAGAAGTTACCTCAAATCCTGTCTTAACCTTTGTAACAAACATGACCGGCATAATAATTAAAGCACATAGTAACAAAGTGGTTTTCCGGGCTTTATTTATACTCCAGCCTTTGCTAATCCAATAGGAAGAAAGCCAGCCTCCGGAAATGCTTCCAACATCTGCCATCAGATAAATTACAATCAGAGGAAGTGCTATAGACCGTATATTGAGTCCAAACATATCAAACAGAAACTTACCAGCCCAGAAAAGATAAAACCACCAGACTGCATCGGTCAATTTAAAGATTGGAAAGGCCCAGGTTTGTTTGACAAGAAGGACCTTTCTCCAGGAGAGTTTTTCGGTGGTTTCAACCTGCGAATCACTAACAATGTATTCCAGTTCTTCTTTTGATAATTTCGGATGCTCTTCCGGCCGTCGATATATTTTTAGCCATAAAACAACCCATATTGCACTAAATATTCCGGTAGTAAGAAAGGCATATTGCCAGTTCTTCCCGGTAGAAGCTACAACCACAAGAGGAATGATCAATGGAGCGAGAATAGCACCGACATTAGCACCTGCATTAAATATACCTGTTGCCAGTGCCCTGTCCTTTTTGGGAAACCATTCAGCAACTGTTTTGATGGCAGCCGGAAAGTTTCCAGCCTCTCCAAATCCAAGTCCAAATCTGGCCATGGCAAATATAACCCAGCTAAAAACAGGACGAACTGCTGCATGCAGCATCCCAAAAACACTCCAGATACCAATGGAAAGCGTATACCCTATACGAGTACCGAAACGATCAATAATACCTCCCATGGTCAACATACCAATTGCATAAGCAATTTTAAATGCAATACTGATGTTAGCATAATCCAGATCTGACCAATTAAAGATTTTATACTGCAGTGTGGGAGCAAGTACACCAATTATTGTTCTGTCCATATAATTGATGGTTGTGGCCATAAACAAAAGGGCCAGAATACGCCATCGGTATTTGCCTATTTTCCCGGGAGTGTTTGTCATGATAGAATGAAATTAGATTAATAAAAGTTTCAGGTTATTTCTTGTTTATGCTATATATGTAGATGATGCCGTATTTCCTCCTCTTCCTGTCCAGTTGGTATGAAAAAATTCGCCCCGAGGTTTATCAATTCTCTCGTATGTGTGCGCACCAAAATAATCGCGTTGTGCCTGCAGAAGGTTTGCCGGCAGGCGTTCACTCCTATACCCGTCAAAGTAGGCAAGGGCAGTGGCAAATGCCGGAACGGGAATTCCTTTCTCAAAAGCTGTGGATACAACCTTACGCCAGGCGTTTTGCGATTTCATTATCTTCTCTTTAAAGAACGGATCAAGTAAGAGATTGTTAAGCTTAGGATTTTTATCGTATGCTTCTTTTATTTTCCCCAGAAAAGCAGAACGAATAATACATCCGCCCCTCCACATCAAAGCAATTCCACCATAATTCAGATCCCATTTATACTCTTCTGCAGCAGCACGCATTAAAACATATCCCTGTGCATAAGAAACTATTTTGGATGCATAAAGCGCTTCCATCAGGTCATCAAGAAATTGTTTTTTATCTCCCTTAAATGAAGGTTCGGGTCCGGAAAGAATTTTTGATGCGGCCACACGCTCCTCCTTCATGGCAGAAAGACAACGTGCAAAAACAGCCTCACCAATTAATGTTAAGGGTACTCCCTGATCCAAAGCAGCAATACCTGTCCATTTGCCTGTTCCTTTCTGTCCCGCAGTATCTAAGATTTTATCTACCATGGGCTTGCCATCATCGTCTTTAAAAGCCAGTATTTCGCCGGTGATTTCAATCAGGTAACTACTCAACTCACCTTCATTCCATTGTGCAAATATTTTTTGCATTTCGCCGGCAGACATACCCAGCAATACTCTCATGATCTGATAAGCTTCAGTAATCAATTGCATATCGCCATATTCTATACCGTTATGAACCATTTTCACAAAGTGACCTGCACCATTTTTTCCCACCCACTCGCAACATGGAGAGCCGTCTTCTACTTTTGCTGCTATCGATTGAAAAATAGGTTTTACATGTTCCCAGGCAGCTTTTGATCCTCCCGGCATTATGGATGGTCCCATGAGAGCTCCTTCTTCGCCTCCACTTACCCCGGTGCCAATGTATAAGAGGCCTTTGCTCTCAACATATTTTGTTCTCCGGTTTGTATCGGGGAAGTGAGTATTGCCACCATCGATTATGACATCACCTTTCTCGAGATAAGGCAATAACTTTTCAATAAAATCATCCACCGGCTTACCGGCTTTTACAAGAAGCATAACTTTGCGCGGACGCTGAAGGGAAGCACAGAATTCTTTCACTGAATGTGCGCCAATGAATTTCTTTCCCTTTCCTCTTCCATGGATAAATTTATCAACCTTTTCAACAGTCCGGTTATACACGGCAACAGTATACCCATTTCGTTCCATATTCAATACAAGGTTTTCGCCCATTACGGCAAGACCAATTAACCCGATATCTGCTTTATTTTTCATCATTATAGTTTAAAGTTTAGAGTTTAGAGTTTGGAGTTTGGAGTTTTAAAACTTTGCCTCATGCATACACTAAACTCAACAAACAACGATCATTATTAATTATTAATTTTTAATTGTTCATTAAACCTGTCTTTACAGGCCCAAAGTCCGATGGCCGGATTGGAAATATAATAAATCTTTTCTCCATCGGGCATAGTATTATATCCTTCTTTCAGTTTTTCAGGATTGTATTTAGTCAACATTTCATCAAGAGAAGCATACTGAAAATTCACCGATTCAATTTCTTCTTTCGATAATTTTCCTGGGCAATATGTTACGGAAAACCTGCCTTCTGTACTTCCATGTATAAGATGTGCTGCAGCACTAAGATTTTTTCTAAGTTCGCTATTGTCTTCGGTTACCTGAATGGTTCGCATTTTGCCTCTGTAACCGTATTTTCTGATCAGGCGATCAATTTCTGAGTCTTCCCCGAATTCTTTTAATCCGGGAGCAAGCACAATCAATTCTCCTCCGTCAGCCATGGCCATCCGTGTTCGATAAATGCTTTTGTTACCCAACCAGGTACTTTTAAACTCTGAAGCATCCAAATATACAACGACTTTTCCCAAAGGTTCTTTCAACATCATAAAATTCACCTTCAATGACAGATCTGCAGCTTTCAGGAATACCTCTTCATCATCCCCGATGTATAAACCCCTGGTTACTAATTTTCCTGTAATATCTTTTCCAATTACCGTATGCACATAAACAACAGGTAATTTCTGAATAAACTTCTCTGAGGCATAATTCAGGAGTTTTCTTACAGGATTATCAGCCTTCCCCATCAATCGCTCCATTCCATACACAGCGCCGATAAAATGAGATTTGTTGATGCCTTCCGTTCCGCCGGTTCCCACAAAAAGGTTTTTGTTGTAATTGGCCATCCCAATTACTTCATGTGGTACTACCTGACCAATGGATAATATCAAATCGTGATTTCCTTCCCATATCATTCTGTTCAATTGAACAGGCCAGGAATAATTGATTGCATTATCCGTAATTTCAGCAACATAATCTTCTGACACGGTTCCAACAGTTACGACATCTTTCCGCCAATCATGCTCACGAAACAGATACTTTGGAACACCGGCAAACATTTTATTTATTTCCTCATCTGACATAGGGGCATGAGTACCTAATGCAGGAAGAACATCAACCAATGAATCCTGAAGGTAATTGTAAGCATGCGAAGTAAGAAGTCCGGCTTGCGAATGATACCTTGTAAAATCGGGAGGTACAGCAATGACCTTTTTCCTCGATCCCAATTTATCGAGAGCTATATAAAGACCTTCTTTCAGATCATCTGAAGATAAAGTCGTCGTTTCTGAACCCTTCTCGTAGTATATCATTCAGTTGGTTTAAGGTGATGATCACTCTTGACAATATAAATGCCCTGTTTCATTTCCAGGATGGATGTTCAGGAAGATAACTCTCAAATTCCTTCATCAATTCATCCTGGTATGTTCCTTTAAAGGTACCATTAAAAAATCTGTCAATTCCTTCTTTATAAAACCGTTCCCACGATTCTTCCTCATTTCCGGGATTTACAGGGAAAAACAATACCCCATTGGCATTTGCTGCTTTCAGATCTCCGGGAGCATCACCGATCATCAATATTTTATCATCAGGGTATTTACCTTTTGCGGCAAATTTCAAATGTTCGGTTTTGGTGCCATATTCCTGGCCGGCAATGATTCTTACATAACCGGCAATGTTGTTCTCTTTCCATTCACGTTCGAGTGCTTCAACAGGAGTTTGGGATACTACAATGGTATCCGCTTTGCCATGAACTTTTTCCAGGCTCTCCCTGAAAAACGGGAATGGGGCTATACCATGTACCAGCTCTCCTATTTGCCTGTTTACTTCAAGTGACCATTTTAGACACAAATCAATAAAAGGATCATTTGCTACAGCAGCATATTTTTCCAGTGTAGGATTTCCCAACTTGCTTTCTTTTTCCGTCCATTCAATAAGAGTAGAAATGTCTTTCGGCTGATAGTTTCTTTTTAGTACATCCTTGCGTACTTCCAGCAATTTGAATGCTTTAATCAGTGCCAGAAACCTGTTAACACCCCTTGTTTTTGAGTAGAGATTTACAAATTCCCAGATTTCACGTGCATATTTCGATACCGATTGAAGTTCAAAATATTTAATGAAATTAGGACAAAAACATTCTTTCTGTTTTATCTCCATGGTATCAAAAACACATCCGTCGGAATCAAAGCCAATGAAATATTCTTGTGTGGGTTTAAGGTTCACTAATGTCTCTTGTAGATTCATTATTAATTCCTTCCTTATTAATTCTTAATTCTTCCATTACCTGATTGCTTCAGGAACATAATCCTTCAGTTTTTTCTTCGCAAAAATCATCTTCAGTTGTGTAAACCTTTGCCTGCCATTGATCATGGGTACTGATGGCCAATCTTCACCAATCAACGGACGAACATACGCAAGAAATTCATCCGAAACATCGTATCGGTTTGGCAGGATCCACTTTTGCGGGAATGTTCTTTCGGAAAGAGCTACTTTCTGAAGTGGAACTTTGTCGTATTTCACAGTATAGATCAAACCGGGTTCACGTAATATGGATGCCATCCATCCGTTTCCTTCGTTTGCAGCAATATCCACGGCTTTTTGTCCTACTTTGTAAGCCTCATCCAGATCCACAATGGAAGCATAGGCAGTCGTGTTGCGCTGATCGGTGCCCATTACCTGACCACGGGCAGCACCACGGACTTTCAAACCGTTTTTGTTCAGATAGTTCACGACCATCTGATAAACAGACAATTCACTGGAGCCAAAGGAAGTATGACCAAAAGAATCCTTTACCTCCCCAATGTCACCCACATCAAATCCTTCGCTTACAACCACAATGCAACGACCATCCTTTTTCAACTGTTCATTTACATTGTCGGCAAGCACTTCAAGACTCACCTTCGATTCGGCCATATAGATCTGAAGCGGCATCTTTCGCTCCGGATCAGCCAGACGGGAGGCAGCAGGAATGTAACCGATCTTCCGGCCCATAGCCTGAATAACCAGAACCGGGTCTGCCGGAGAAGATCCCATATTTTCTTCATTAGCATTCTGTATAATATGCGACCAGTAGCGGGCAACACTTCCATAACCGGGCGTATGATCAATCAGTTTGAATTCATTGTCTCCCACATCGTTATCAATGGTTTTTGGCACCCCGACAGAAATCAGATCTATCCCGCTTTTTTGAGCCAGCTCGCTTACTTTAAAGGCTGTATGCTGAGAATCATTGCCTCCAATATAAAAGAAATAGCCAATATCATGTGCTTTGAAAATTTCCAGAATACGCTGAAAATCTTCCTTTTGGTGATCCTTCAACTTGTATCTGCAAGTACCAATGCTCCCTGCCGCGGGTGTATTCCTCAACAAAGCAATTTCTTCTTCCGATTGTACAGAAAGATCGATTAGTTCTTCCTTAAGTACACCTTCTATGCCATGCCAACCCCCATAAATTTTCCCAAACCGGTCAGGAAACATTCTGCATGTTTCAATGATCCCTCTCAGTGTGCTGTTTATCACAGGAGAAGGTCCGCCTGATTGTGCTACAATTACATTCTTTGCCATCTTTTAATCTAAAAAATATTATTAATCCTATAAATAATCAACTCATCGACTAATCAACTCATCGACTAATCGACTAATCAACTCATCGACTAATCAACTCATCAATATTTTAAACTCCCCCATACGCACTATACCCCCCGTCAACAGGAAGAACAACTCCCGTAATGAATGCGGAAAGATCAGATAAAAGAAAGAGCACAGCTCCCTGCAAATCTTCAGGTTCTCCATATTTTCCCATAGGTGTATTTGAAATGATCTTTAATCCACGAGGCGTAGGTTTGCCTGTTTTTTCATCTGTCAGTAAAAAGCGATTCTGATTGGTTAAAAAGAATCCCGGTGCAATGGCATTTACACGCACACCTGTTTTTGCCAGATGAACCGCCAGCCATTGAGTAAAATTGTTGATGGAAGCCTTGGCTGCAGAATAGGCCGGGATCTTGGTCAGGGGTTTGAATGAATTCATCGATGAAATGTTCAGAATAACTCCAGCTTTATTTTTTACCATATCTTCAGCAAATACCATGGAAGGCAACAATGTTCCTGAAAAATTTAGGGCAAATACCTTATCAAACCCACCGGGCTCGAGACCAAAAAAGCTTTTTTCCATATTCTTAACATTGGTATCATCAATCTGCTCAACCTGGGTGGTGGCTTCAGGAGCATTTCCGCCGGCCCCGTTAATTAAAATATCTACTCCTCCCAGCTGGTTGTTGATCCTTGCTTTTGCTTCCAGTAACGACTTTTTATCCAACACATTAGCCTGTATGCCAACACATTTACCAGGATATAATTTATTCAGTTCATCGGCAACTTCATTTGCTGCCCTGGCATTGATATCCAGAATAGCCAGTTTCACTTTTTTAGCAACCAGCGCTTTACAAATGGCTTTGCCTATTACGCCGGCACCACCTGTAATAACACAAACTTTATTATGAAGATCTGAAAAATTATTCTCAGCCATAAAATTAAAATTTAAAGTTTTTATAATAGTCGATGTTTTCTTTCACGATGATGTCTATGGGGCTGTAGTTTATTTTATCCACATCCTTGTTATACAAAAAATGATGAAACAAAGCTTGCACACTTTTATACGCCTGTTCTTCGGGTTTTTGTCCTATCAAAAAATTTATGGTTCCTTTTTCAAGGTATTCAATGTTTTTGTCAATCAGATCATATCCCACCAACAGAACATCGTTTATTTTATTATCATCGATGTATTTTGCTATCTTATATACCTTTGAATTTGTAACAAAAATACCTCCTATATTCTTGTTGTTACTGAAAAGTTTCTGCAATTTTAAAGCTAAATTTTGATCTGAATTCATGGGAATTTCAAGAGAAGTAATGCTCATTTTTTTCTTCACTTCAGAGTTTGCATAATAGGATAAAAAGCCGTTTTCTCTTGTTTTTAAGTGGTGTGTGATTCCCTCTTCATTTACAAGTTTCAGTACCAGAACCGCGGAGTTCTGCTGAATTCCATAATTCATGAGCTTGGCAGCGAGAAAGCCGCTTTGAAATGTATTTTGTCCAAAATAAGCCATGTTATTGCATCCATCCATATTTGCATCAATAAATATGTAAGGAATACTTTCCTTATCACATTTTTTAATGAAAGTGTAAGATGAATCATAGAATAAAGGCGGAAAAATAATCCCGTCGGGTTTCGATTTTAAGAGTTCCTTAAACGATTTCACAAAAGTACTTTCACGATTTAAATCAAAAGTATAGAGGTTTATCGATGCATTGAAATTCTTAATTTCCTGGTAAGCCTTTTCTATACCAAATCTGGGCATC
>CAYQDZ010000027.1:0-21038 GCA_964416375.1 uncultured Bacteroidales bacterium | reverse complement strand
AAATATACAAATTATGGAATTAGGCTTTTCTAATCTTTGCACAGATCATAATGGAGTATGAGCAGAAAAAATCGATTAAACAAACATAAGCAGACTAACGGCCATCACGGCCATTCCGGCTAGTAAACCATAGATTGATAAGTGATGTTCGCCATATTCCTCCGCAGCAGGCAAAAGTTCGTCGAGAGAAATAAATACCATAATTCCGGCAACACCTGCGAAAATTATTCCCATTAGTGTGTTGTCATCTCCAAGGAATGGCATTAAAATAAGGTATCCGATCAGAGCTCCTACGGGTTCGGCCAATCCGGATGAAAAAGAGAGCCAGAAAGCTTTTTTGCGGTTTTTGGTTGCATAATAAACCGGAACAGAAACTGCAATTCCTTCAGGGATATTATGTATTGCTATTGCTACTGCAATTGCAATACCAAGACTTGGGTCGGAGAGTGCTGCAGTAAATGTTGCCAGTCCTTCCGGGAAATTGTGAATGGCAATGGCAAGAGCAGTAAAGAGTCCCATACGTTCCAGTTTTTTACTTTTCAAAACGCTTGCGTCAATTTCTTCAACCTTCCGCATTTCATGTGGATTTTCAACGCTGGGAACAAGTTTATCAATAATAGCTATCAGAGCAATACCTCCAAAGAATGACAATACGGTAATCCAGGAGCCCGCATGTGGACCATATGAATCTTCAGCAATCAGTATTTCTCTGCCCTTAAAAAAAATTTCTACAAAAGAAACGTATATCATCACTCCGGCAGAAAAACCCAAAGCAAGGGATAAAAATTTGGTGTTTGTATGTTTTGTAAAAACTGCCAGTGCACTGCCAATGCCTGTTGAAAGACCTGCAAAAAGAGTTAATCCAAAAGCAAAAAGAACTGCGTTAATTTCCATTTGTCATCATTGTATGATAAGAATGAATAAACCCTGATTAAAGAAAACTTGTTCAAAAAATTGATTAATAATGCATGTTGCTCATTTTGATAAGTTTCGCTTCTTCCAGTATTTTAATTCTTCGTCCGTGTATTTCAATCAACTTATCCTGCTTAAATTCAGATAATAATCGTATGACAGATTCTGTTGCTGTTCCGACCATATTAGCAAGCTCCTCGCGGGTAAGTGATATTTTCAAAAAATTGTCACGGTCCAGGTCAAAAGTCCATTTGAGTTGCATAATAACTTCTGCCAGTCTTTCCCTCACGGTCTTTTGAGCTATGTCTGTAATGTAATCGTTTGCCTCTCCAAGTTCCAGGCAGGCGATTTGCAAAAGATCCATAGCAAAGTTTCCGTTAGTTTTCACAAAGTTGCGTACCAGTTCTCCGGGTACATAAACAATCTCTGCTTCCTCAATGGTTTTTGTTGATGTGCATGCCAGTTCACCAGTTATTGTAGAGCGAAAACCCATAATATCTCCGGGCTTTGCAAAGCGAATGATCTGATCTTTGCCATCAAAACCGGTTTTGAAAATTTTAATTATTCCTTTGCAAACAACATAAAAACCATTTAGTCTGGCGCCTTCTTCATATATTATTGAGCTTTTCTTGTAACTTTCTGTTCCTCTTTCAATGGGTAGCTGATCCAATTCTTCATCGTTGAGGTGATTAAAAACTGTACTTGTGCTTATAAATTCGCGAAGATTATCGCCTTTGTATTGAACTTTATCCATTGGTAATAATTTATATGACTGAAAGAATATTTATTTCACTATGTTTAAAGATATAAATTTTACATTTTTAGTGAATCATTTTAAGTAAATTTCAGATATAAAATAGTAATTATTAAAGATGAAAGGCTCAATAACAGTAAAATGGAAGAATGGAATGGCGTTTGAAGCCGATGTTGACGGACATAAGATCTTGGTTGATGCAAAAAGTGAAAACGGAGGATCCGACCAGGGACCTCCTCCTAAACCTTTGATGATGGTTTCTCTGGCCGGGTGTACAGGGATGGATGTGATTTCAATATTAAAAAAAATGAGGGTTGAAGTGGATAATTTTTTTATAAAAATTGAAAGTGATGTTACAGACGAACATCCTAAGCACTATACCAGAATGCACATTATTTATGAGTTTAAGGGAAAAGATCTCCCAATGGAAAAACTTGAGAAAGCCGTTGACCTTTCTCAGGAAAGGTATTGTGGTGTAAGTACAAGTTATCGTAAAGCCATGGAAATTACCCATGAGATTAAAATAATCTGATTGAATCCTGTCCGGAAATATTTTGAAAGCTTTGTTTCTCTATTCTATCCTAATTATTGTCTTGCTTGCAGGGATAGTTTGCTGGGGAATGAATCGATTTTGTGCACTGCCTGCCGGCATGCGCTTCCTGAAACAAGATTTCATTTGTCTTCAGCAAATCCGGTTGAAAAATTATTCTGGGGCAGAATTCCTGTAGCATATGCAACATCTCTGTTGTTTTTTGAGAAAGGAAACAAATATCAGTCACTGATTCACCAATTGAAATACAATGGGAAAAAAGAAGTGGGAAAATTCCTTGGCAATTTACTGGGAGCTGCATTGCAGAATACCAGATTTGACGATGCAGAGGTGATTGTGGCAGTTCCTTTGCACAAAATAAAATTACGAAGAAGAGGATTCAATCAATCTGATGTTATTGCCCAGGGGATATCGGAAATTACAGGCAAACCGGTAATTAAAAATGTTCTGAAAAGAAAAGTCAACACAAAATCTCAAACCAAACAAAAACGATATGCCCGCTGGGAAAATGTAGAGGGGATTTTTGAATGCCTGAAGCCTGAGCTTATCAGACACAAACATGTCCTTCTTGTTGACGATGTTGTAACCACCGGGGCAACACTGGAAGCAGCAGGAAGTGCAATACTGGAAGCGGAGGGAGCCTGCTTGTCGATAGCCACAACGGCGTATGTAAATTAATAGTTCAATGGCCAGTTGAAATCTATTTCCCAGTTGGAACGAACATCTATTTCCTGTGGAAAATACAAAACTTTCTCAGGTTGTAATTTCTGCAGATAATGACCGGTATCCCATTTGCCATTACCATTTGAATCAACAATTATTTTTAGCAGGTATTTTTTTGGAGGCAGATACTCATATCGGATTTTCTGATCATTTTTAAGAAATTGTTGAGACAATACTTGTTCTTTATCATCCAGCAACTGTAAAATCACAGGATTATTTATGTTTGACAGGTTTAAAGTCAAGATGCCATAGTAGTCGGCAGCTTGTGTTTTGAACTTAATGATTGTTGTGTCATTGGCTGAACCGTATATATTCGTTAGTGCACTATCTAATATTACCAGTTTATATGTTGTGAGTTCCTCGGGTTCATACTGGATAAAATATTGGTAATAAGAATTTGTATCTCTTTGTAAGGTAAATTTATGAGGTATCTCCAGGGTATCTTCAAAACGATACAAATGAAATTTTTCAACATGAAAATCAAAGCATGGTGTTTTGGATATAATACCTATTTTTTTATTGAGGTCAAATGAGCCTGCTTTTTTAACATTGTTGGTTAAATTTAGAATTTTTGCAGGTTCAACTTCATTTTCTTCCTGATCGGCATCTTCCTTGTTTTTGTTTCTGCGTGGTCGTTTTGATCTGTCTTTTTCAACCGGAGCAGTAAATAATAAGGTATCTGTATATGGCAACAAAGCACCAATAGAGTCGTATACAGGATATTTAACTTCAAATTGAAGACTATCCAATCCGATTACAGTTGTATCGGTAAGCCAAAAGATCAATGTGTCGCGGTTTTTTTTCGTATCAAGCAGATACCAGGATCCTGAAGGTTGAAAGTTGATCGGAGTAATATGAAATGTATCTGCCAAAGGCTTATTAAATGCAAAAAGCAACTGTTCTTTTTCATTTCGTAAATAATCTACCAGATACTGATTCTTGATTTCCTGGGTAAAATATAACAGTTGTGTATGAAAGGAATAAAGCCTTGCTTGTCTGCCGAGAGAATCATGAAGAGAACTATCAAGCAAAATACTATCTTCCTGATGGATTATATCAGATAATATTGTATCCTGAATAATGATGTTGTCCTGAAACCTTTCACTGGTAAGTTCAATGGTGGAATCGTAGAAAGCGATTTGCTCTTCAGGCAGATCAAAAATAAGATTTGAATTTACATCCTTCAGCGCAAATAAACGATAACTCCCTGTTTCAAGGTTATGAAAAGAGAATTTCCCATCCATATCTGCCCTGCTTATATAACTCGGTTTTTCTAAAAGGGGAGCAGAATCATTCAGGTTTTTATACAACATGACATACATACGTTCTTCATCCGGAATATGATCAAAAGAGTTAATTATTCCTCCTTCAACATTCATTGAATCTATATAATTTTTTAGTGAGAAAATGAATTCATAATAGCGAAGAACATTACTTTCGTTGTTATCGACTATGGAACTTCCAAAACTTATTGTATAGGTTGTGGTATCAAATTTAGTATCATCAGGAAATCGTACTATAAGGCTTTTCCCTTTTAGCTGTGCAACAGGTTTTTCTTCCAGGGGAGGAGAAATCATAAGTTCCTGGTAAATGTCCTGAAGTTGAATAAATTCATCAAAAGTAATTTCAATGTTCTTTTGGGGGGTAAAATTTACTGTACTGTCGGGAGGTTGTGTTTTAATTACCACAGGAGGGTCCTCATCAACAGGTCCGCCAAGAGGGGAACCAATTTTTGCACATGCTACAAATATGTATAGCAAGGATATAGTCAGGATAGATAATAGTGCTCTTTGCAAGTTCCTCTGATTTTGGGTTACAAACATACAAACTAAACCTGAAACTACAGATATTATTATGCTTCCTTCTGTGATTCTGTCAAGAAAAACACGTTACAAGAAGGGATGCCAAACTTCCAGAATATTGAATACATTCAGCAATTCAAAATAGGTTTATGGGAAGATAAAAATGTTTGCTTGCTATTTAAAATGTCATTCTCCACATCATCATCCAGGCAAACTTTTGGAAATACAAGGTTTCTACCTCTCCGTTCAACCTGTTAAGAGATTCATAATATACGTTCTCACGGTTGGTCATGTTTTGAATATCCATGATCCACTCGTTCATGGTTTTTTTTGCGTTCCATCGTATTGTTATTCGCGTATCCAGCCTGAGGTATGCAGGGTATTGTTTTTCAAAGGCCCTGTCGTTATCATAGACCATATAGTATATCTCATTGTCACCTTGTTCTACAGTATAGGGGGTATATCTCTTCCCTCCGGCAACAGTAAATTTAGGGCTGGCAGTCAGAAAGGTATTGCTTCCCAGTTTAAATTCGTATCCGCCTAATACATTCACAACATAATTGCCATTAAAAGCTGAATTGTGTTCCATATTATTACTGCCTGTGTATTTTGATTCGAAAAGGGAAGTGGTGATAAGGAAGTAGTAGTTGTTTGAGAAGAATTTTTCCCATGTGAATTCAACTCCGTAATTTCTTCCTGTGCCCACATTTTCTAAGCTGTCAAAATGCGGGACATAATAGTCAGCGCCATAGTTTAGCATGGAGTGGTGTGAAGGTGTTTGTTCAACAGGAACATTATAAATATGCTGATAGTAAGTTTCAAATTTGAACCTGAAATTTTTTGTTATCAGGTAATCGTATCCAAAAACAAAATGATGGCTACTGGTAAAATCAAGATCTTTGTTTGTTGATACTTCATACTCTCCGCTCATATCATTCAGCCTTTGTGTGAAATATATCTGATGAGGTTGCAGCTGACTGTGTAAACCATAACCAATGCTCATGGATTGTTTTTTCAGGAACAGCCATTTGAGACTGACCCGGGGCTCAACAATAAAGCTGCTGTTCAATCCGAAATATTGGGAATGCAGGCCAGAATATAAGGTAATGTTGTCGTTCATGCGATGACGCCATTCTGCAAATCCCTGAAACAATGCCATAGTTCCGTCAGCTTTGCTATTTGTTTTGTAGGAACCGTCATATTGGAGTGTGCTGTCACGAAATGAAGGCTGATACACGTCTGCACTGATGCCTGCTTTGATATTGTTTTTTGTATTGATCTTTGAACTTATTTCTGTGCCAGCTGAATATTGCCATTCAACATATTTGTTTCTTGAATACAGGGTAATGCTTCTGTCACGGGTAGATAAAGAATCAAAGTCACGAACAGATACCGAATCAAATTTGTAATCTTCAAAACTTCCTGATATGGCCACCCTGCTTGTTAATTGGGTATTAGGAGATAGTGGAATGACATGATTTATTCCGCTGGTCATCATACCGGTATAGAAATTGAAATCATACCCGTAATCTGAAAAGCTGAAATCAGCCGATGTGTCTTTTTTGCTGTCGAAGGTTTTCACGTTGCTATTGCCGGCAATTCCAAAAAAACTAAACTTACCTGCTTTTGCCGTAGGCAGATTGATCCTATAAGAAATATCCTGGTATTCAGGAGTAGTCCCTTCCGGGCCATAACGAATTCCAAATTTTTCCAGGAGGCCCAGAAATGAATATCTGTAATTTATTAAATAGGATGCATCATGATTCCTGGAAAAAGGACCTTCAGCGCCCAACTCAAATCCGGCCATTCCAATTTGGATTATATATTCCCGCTGTTGATTATTACCGTTACGCATATTCAGATCAAAAGCTCCTGATAAAGCATTGCCGTATTCTGCGGGGAATGCTCCTGTATAAAAATCAGAATTACGCAGAAGGTTATTGTTTAGCATGCTAATGGGTCCGCCGGTAGTTCCAAAAGCACCAAAATGGTTTGGATTCGGTATGTTTTGTCCTTCCAGCCTCCATAAAAGTCCAAGCGGAGAGTTTCCTCTTATGATGATATCGTTGCGGGCTTCACTGGCAGACATAACGCCTGCATAATTGCTTGCCATCCGGGCCGGATCGCCCCAACTTCCTGCATAACGTTCGGTTTCATCAACAGAAAATGATCGGGCACTGATCAGTGCCATTTGATTGATTGGTTTGTCTTTATTTTGCATTGCTTTGATAACAATTTCTTCTCCCTGGTAGACCATTTCCGTCATCTCAATTTCAAGAACAATTTCATGAACAGATGAAAGATTGACATTAACGGATACAGGCTTGTAGCCTATATAAGAAAATTGAACCTCGTGTCGCCCAACGGGCATATTATCAAATCTAAATTGGCCCCTGGCGTCACTGGTAGTTCCTTGTTGGGGATCGACAGAGGCATTTACAATATTTACACCCAAAAGAGGTTGATGCGTATCTTTGTCTATTACAGAACCTCTTATTGTTTGATTATACTGAGAATAAATTGTAAGGGATGAACAAAAAATGAGACTAATAGTGTAAAATAATCTTTTCATAGATGTAGGTTTTTGTAACTTTTAAGTTAAATTATTAAAAAAAAGCATGAAATACTTTAATATTAAAATGGGTTTCTCTTCTGTTAAAGAGAAAGGACACATATTTTTATCTCTGGTTGCAATTGTTTTGCTTTTTCTTGCACAAATGATGACGAAGAAACTTTAAATCTTCTGAATCTGTGCGATACGGTATTAATAACTTATTCAGGTGTTATTCAACCAATTCTGGAAGCAAGTTGTTTTAGATGTCATAGTGGGAACATTCCCGACGGTAATGTGAGAATAGAAAATTACGAAGATGCGAGAGATCTGGCCATTGACGGAAGCCTTGGGGGAACAATAAACCGGGATATCCTCAAATGCCTCAGATGCAAGCTAAACTGGATTCATGTAAGTTATATTATATTAATACCTGGATAGATGAAGGAGCGCCGAATAATTAATGTTGAATGGTAAATCGTGAATGGTAAAATTGCAAATAATGAAAAATTAAAAATGGAGAATTCAGGATGAGAATACAACCGAGTAAATTTATCATCAGTTATCTTTTCTTTTTCTTGATTGCTTCTTCATTAAAGGCACAAATATTTGCTACCGGTAGCGGGCATATCTGGTTCTTTTCAGAAGCTCCTATTGAAAATATCGAAGCACATTCAACAAAACCTATGATGGTTATTTAAAGTATAGAATTATTCAACAGGCATCCGGCCCGGGAGGATTGCCGTTTTCACTGGCTTATTTTACTTCGGTATCGGTTTATTCATTGAAATGGAGCGATGAAGAAAAGGATGCTTATGATTTTATTCATCGGATCAGTTATGTTCATCAGGCTCTTTGGGCCACAAAGCTGAACAGAACATTTTCCTTTCAGTTTATGCCTGGCTTTGTACACACAAACCTGGTGGGGGAAAAGGATGATCCAAATAACATGTTTTTTTTAGGTCTCGGAGGTAAGATCCGGTTAGCGAAAATTCTGAGTTTAAATTTAGAATACCATTATTACGTGAACAGACCCGATGATGAAAGATTCACGCATCCGTTGGCCATTGGATTTGATATAGAAACCGGGGGACATGTATTCCAGCTTTTGTTTTCAAACTCACAGCCCTGGTTTGAATCAGGATTTCTTACCGAAACAAGTGGAAAATGGAGAAAGGGAGATATCTATTTCGTATTTCATCTGCACAGAACCTTTACACTTGGAAATGAAAACAGCTGGTAAGGGAATATGTAAAGTATTATTTACTTAACCAGATGTATTTTGTGTCCGGATTTGAATAATGGTATTTTGTAGTAAACGGAATAGGTGAATCCAAGACTTAGTCTTTTGTTCCCTTTGCCAAAACCCGGAATGTAATAAGCCTCCATATTTGTATGTTTTGATTTCACCAACAACAGTTTCCCCCTGACAACCCAGCCAACAAAAAAGTTTTTAAACAGTTCTGCTCTGATACCACCGGACAATTCAAGCCAATGGCCATAAAATGAACTTTCAGATATTGATCCGGCAATATAATCACCCCAGTATTCATCTTCAATAATGATGTTATCAGCCGAATGGTTTTGTTTGGAAAAGCCATACCGAAATCCGAAGAATACCATCTCGTACTGATCAATTTCAAGATTTTGCTGGAAATTGTATTCCAGACCAAGTCTGAAATAATACCCTTCAGATTGATAATTGTAAATGGATTTTTCCAGGTTTATTTCCTGTATACCAAACTCAACAACCGGGTAATAATTTCTACTGACTTCTATATCAGCAGAAAACTCATAAGCAGTCCGCTCGGGTTCAAAATAATACAAAGTCAGGCGTGATAAGTCAAAACCAAACCTTGGCCCTTTGATCCTGTATTTCTCTTTAACTGGTTCTTCCTGGGGAAAAGTTGGAATAACAAAAAAAAGTATGGTTAACAGACTAAAAAAGTATTTTAATATTCTCTTCATTGAAGCCTCCAATTTCAGGAATACCAATTTCTACAGAATGGATTAAATTATTCGTATAATCAATACCTGTTAAATCGTATAAATTTGAAAATCCGCAATTGGGTGATACAAGATACAGTTGTCTTGTAAAATCAAGTTTAAGTGTATCAGCTACATAATGACTCAAATCCCATATCTTTTCATATGTTGTGTCAAATATGACAGTATCTATCCTTATTGTATCAATTGTGATTACAGGAATGTCTTCTGATATGTCGATAATAGTTGTATCTATAATTGTTGTATCGATAATTGATGTGTCAATATATTGTAAAAGGATTGAGTCATAAACAGCAAAAGAAAAAATAAACTTGCAGGAATCTGAGCCATGTGGTAACCGAAGTAAAACATATTTCTGGTTTAAGACGGCATCAGGTGATATGGAATCAAGATTCTGCATTCCTATTAGGATTATTTCCTCAAAAGTAGTATCCCTTAATACTCCGTTTATTATCTTATGAAATCCGGCATATGCATATGATTCGATATCCTCCTGACATACTTCTCCTTCATCGCAGGATTGACTGAAATATACAATTGTGATTAATATTGTTAGTTTAACCAGGCTTCTCACTTTTGCTAAATCATTGTAATCTTCTTTTGGAAGAATGTTTGATAAACGGCTTTATACTCTGTATATTTTTTCGGAATGCAAGATAGTAAATTTTTACCTGCACATATGAGAATGGGCAATTGTTGAATTTTCAATTTTGAGGCCAAAATTCTAATGATTATCTTTGCCCCTTATTATTCAGATTTCATAATTGACTGATATCTTTTTTACATAATAAGTATTATACATGAAGAAAGTAATTTTGATCATTCTTGACGGATGGGGTGTAGGCAATAGGGGCAAAAGTGATGTAATATGGAATGCCAATACGCCAACTATTGATCGATTGATGAAAGAATATCCGAGCTCCAGGTTATTTGCCTGTGGCAGAGATGTTGGTTTGCCCGAAGGACAGATGGGTAATTCTGAGGTCGGGCACCTGAATATTGGAGCGGGGCGAATAGTTTACCAGAACCTGGTTAGAATAAATAAATCCATTGAGGAGAATATCATTTCAGATAACAAAGTTTTAACAGAGGCACTTCACTATGCAAAGGAGAATAAAAAAGCGGTACATTTTATCGGTTTGATCGGGCCGGGAGGAGTTCATTCCATGAGTCATCACTTGCTGAAACTGTGTGATATTACAAAATCGTATGATCTTGAGGATGTTTTCATACATGCTTTGACTGACGGGCGCGATACTGATCCCAGAAGTGGATATGGCTTTATGAAGGACATTGTGGATCATTTGAAAACATCAAATGGTAAAATTGCTTCTCTTATCGGGCGATATTACACCATGGATAGGGATAAAAGGTGGGAGCGTATACGGGAAGGATATAATCTCATGGTTAAAGGAACAGGAAAACCTTATGCCAGTGTTCTCGAAGCTATAAAGGATTCTTATAATGAAGGCATTACAGATGAATTCATTAAACCTGTTGTAATAGTGGATGAGTCCGGCAATCCTTTGGGGACAATCAAAAAAGATGACGTAGTTATATGCTTTAATTTCCGTACGGACAGATTGCGTCAGATAACCACAGTTCTGACACAACAGGACATGCCGGAATTTGATATGAAAACTATGCCGCTTCATTATCTTACTCTTACTACCTATGATGAGAGTTTTGAGGACATAAACGTGGTTTTTGATAAACAAAATGTGAAACACACAATGGGTGAAGTAGTGTCGGAAAATGGCCTATACCAAATACGCATTGCAGAAACTGAAAAATATGCTCATGTAACATTCTTTTTTAATGGTGGACGCGAGGAAGAATTCATTGGTGAAGAAAGATTGCTGGTATCTTCACCCAAGGTTGCGACCTATGATCTGAAACCTGAGATGAGTGCAAATGAGGTAACCGATGCCATTGTTTTGGAGTTGAATAAGGCAAAAGTTGATTTTGTTTGCCTGAACTTCGCAAATGGAGACATGGTTGGTCATACAGGTATTTATGAGGCAATAAAAAAAGCGGTGGAAACTGTTGATGCATGTGTTGAAAGAGTAGTGGACGCAGCGCAGAAAAATGGATATACTACCATGATCATTGCCGATCATGGAAATGCTGATTTTGCTGTAAACGATGATGGTTCTCCGAATACAGCACATTCCTTAAACCCGGTACCATGCATCCTGGTGAGTGATGAAGTGGATACAATACAGGATGGCATTCTGGCTGATGTGGCACCAACGCTTTTGAAAATTATGGGATTGCCTGTTCCCGAAGAAATGACAGGAAAGCTATTGATATAGCAGAGTAATTATTCTTTTTCTTTTTTACTCACCTGTTTTTCCAGCTCTTCTATTTTTTCTTTCTTTTTCAGGATAGAAGGAAGGGAAAAAAGTATTCCAAGAATAGCTCCAATAAAAAGGACAGAGGTAATTATCAATGCTGCTGAGCTGTTTATTTTCCAGAAGAACAGGTTTAAAGGTATTGGATCTGAATTTTGAAGAGCAAAAACCACAATAACCAGAACCAGTAATAGGGCAAAGATCAGACTGCGTTGCATAGTATGGAGTGTTAAAAATGAATTAAGCTGCTAAGATCATAATTTTTAAGAACTTGTCGGCCATTTAAAAAATCAAGTTCACATACAAAATTCAGATATACTTTCTTCAAGTCAAAATGATTTAATAAATTAAGTGCTCCAGTTGCTGTTCCCCCTGATGCTAACAGATCATCATGTAAAAGAACCACATCCTGATTGCTTAAAGCATCTTTATGTATTTCCATACGGTCCGTTCTATATTCAAGAGAATATTTCACGGAAAATGTCTCTGCCGGCAGTTTCCCTGGTTTTCTTATCGGCACAAACCCGGCTCCCAGTTTTGCTGCTATTGCACCTCCAAGAATAAAGCCTCTTGATTCAATGCATACTACTTTTGTAATTTGTTGGTCTTTATATGCATCAGCAATTGTATTCACCAAAAAAGAAAAATACTCTGCTTGTTTAAGAATAGTAGTGATGTCTTTAAACTGAATGCCTTTCCTTGGAAAGTCAGGGACATTTCTTATTTTTTCCTTAATTTCTTCTAATGTGATCTCCGTTACCATGATAATTATGTGAATTAGCAATGCAAATCTAGCAATTTTATGCATATCAGGGAATGGTTCATATTGAGTTTTCAGTTTAAAAAGATACTCTCATACGAAAATCTAAAAAATCTGCGACATGTCTGTGGATGCACCTTCATGTATCAACTGAAGTGTGATGGCATTTCCGAAACCACTTGTTGCTCCGCAAACAATAAACTTTTTATCCTTCAAATATAGATTCATTGAATTTTTAGTTTAGTCCGAAGTCCGGAAACTGATACATTCATTCTTTTTCATTGATTGATTCAGTATTTTCTTTTGGTGTTTTTATGTTGTATATTATATGTCTTCGTGGCCCTTTTACCACAAAGTACGCACTAAGAACCACAATGTTTATATGAGATTTCTATTTGGTTCTTCTTTTAAGAGATTTCCCCTTTTCCAACTTGCAACTCCAAACTCCAAACTTTTAGAATGTAAGTTATAAAAAGAGGCTGTCTAAAAAGGTAATGTATATATTAATTGTCACATTGAGCGTAGTCGAAATGTGTTGAATATCAATAAGATAAATTCTTCGACTACGCTCAGAATGACAATAAAATGGGCTTTTTAAACAGTCTCTATAATAAAACGTATTATTGACTATTTTGTTCCCGGATTATTCCACATCTTTTCCTGTGTTAAGGATTTCATCCTTCCTGTCTTTAAAAATACCAGCAAAGGTCTGAAGTTTTTTCGATGCAATGGTGGTCATTCTGTACATTACCGGAACAACAATCAAAGTCAGGAAGGTAGAAAAAGTCAATCCAAAGATCACTGTCCATGACATAGGGCTCCACATTTCAGCCATATCTCCTCCAAAGAATAAATTGGGATCATAATTTCTCAATAAACCTTCGAAATCGAAATTCATACCAACAGCCATAGGTAACAGGCCAAGAATTGTTGTGATGGCTGTAAGCAATACAGGCCGTAATCTTGTCTGACCACCAACGATGATGCATTCTGTAGCAACATGAATTGGCAGGAATGCTCCGTCAGGAAGGCCAAGTTCCTTTCTTTTTCTTGCCTTGAGCAGTTCAATATAATCCACCAGAACAATCGCATTATTTACCACAATCCCGGCGAGCATTATAATTCCTATGCCGGTCATAATAATGATGAAATCCATATTGAATGTCCATAATCCGCCAAATACACCAATGGTACTAAACAGGATGCTGGCAATAATAATCAAAGGCCTTATTATGGAGTTGAATTGCGATACAAGGATAATCAATACCAATGCAATGGCAATCATAAAGGCGCGCAGCAAAAAATCCATAGATTCCTGTTGTTCCTGCTGCTCACCTGTAAATTCATATCGGTAACCAACCGGCATTTCAAAGTTATCCATCAATCCTGCTAATTGCTGATTGATAGAATTTGCATTGTATCCTTCAATAACGTTTGAATACAATGTTATTACCCTGTCGAGATTCTTACGACGTACCGAACTGAAGGTAGTTGAGTACTCGAAATCTGCTACTGCAGAAAGCGGAATATAAGTTGGGGGGCCATCACCATACACTACCATTTTCATATTGAGCAAAGCAGGTAAGTTATAACGATATTGATCAGCCAGTCGAACCTGGATTGGAAATTCGTCTTCACCCACTTTAAAATCAGAAACCTGTTCACCATACAATGCCTGCCGGACTGTAAAAGCAATTTGCTGTGTATTCAATCCGAAGCGCTGTGCCTTATCTCTATCGAGATGGATTAATAGCTCTGGTTTTTGGGTGCTGATATTCATCTTTAAGCCTTCAATACCTGCAACATTTGCCAGTTCGAGGTATGTTTTGACAGTATCAGCCAGGTATACCAGTTTATCAAAATCCTGACCAATGATTTCAAGATTAACCGGTTTGCCGGTAGGAGGGCCCCCATCATCTTTCGATACTTCAATTTCTACGCCAGGATATCTTCCCAGAATAAAATCACTCAGGTCACGCATCATATCCGAGGTACTAACATCTCCTCTGAGTTCATAATCAATAAAACTTACTGTTATAATAGCCTCATTCGGCTTAGCTCCTGCAGAGAAGTCATTTGGATCGCCTTTACCAACAGTAGTCAATACCGATTCAACTATCTTTTCGCCCTTGTCATTTTCATAAGGCTCAAAAAAGCTGATAACATCATCTTCCAGTTGATTCATAAAATCGTTTGTTCCTGTTATGTCTGTTCCAATAGGCTTCTTACTGACAATGTTGATATAGTTCGGGTCAGCATCGGGGAAAAGGATCACATCAGGCAAACTCGAAAAGAACAGGAATATGGTGATCAAAAGAAGAACAATTGTGCCTGAGAAAAATAGTAACAGGTTTTTTCCGCGCAGGGCAAATCGAAGTGTACGGTTGTATATACTTTCCAGTTTTACGAGAAAAATATTCTGGAACCAGGATTCCATTCTTCGCAGAAAAAGCAGGTTCAATATTCCGATGAATCCAAAAATGATGAGAAGATTTGGGAATATTCTCCAGCCGGGCAATAACAAAAGCAAACCGGCAACAACCATCCCTGATGCCATGAAAAGACCCATTTTACGCTTACGCGCGGAATTTCCATTACCGTTGCGGGATTTAATTTTAATAAAGGTGGCAGAAATTACCGGTACAATCACCAGCGCAACAAACAATGATGAGGTGAGCACGATAATCAGAGTAATCGGAAGGTATTTCATAAATTCACCCATGATACCTTGCCACACAGCCAAAGGAAAGAATACTGCCAGGGTAGTGGCTGTTGAAGCAATGATTGGCACAGCTATTTCACCCACAGCTTTTTGCGCTGCCTCCCAAGGTTCGTACCCGCTATCCACAAAACGATAAATATTTTCTACGGTAACGATGGCATTATCAACAAGCATACCTAATGCAAGTATCAGGGCAAACAATACCATCATATTAATACTGTAATCGATAACCCCCATGACCAGGAATGAAATAAAGATCGACATGGGAATAGCAATGCCAACAAAGAGAGCATTTCGGGTTCCTAAAAAGAAAAAGAGCACCAGGATTACGAAAATAACACCCATGATCATGCTATTTTCCAGGTTCTTCAACAGTATTTTTGCCGATTCACTCTGGTCATTGGTTATAGAAATATTCAGGTTGCCGGGAAGCATTTGATCTTTCCGGGCTTTGTCAAGCACATCATATACTTTATCTGTTGTAGAAATCAGATTTTCACCACTCTTTTTCACTACCTGTACCGATACTACCGATTCTTTATCAAGTCTTGCAAAACTGGTTGGTTCTGTAAATCCGTCGAATACTTCGGACACATCTTTCAGATAGACTATTTTCCCTTCATCCTCTTTGATAATGATGTTTTTTAAATCTTCGATAGTCTCAAATTCTCCTACTGTTCGGATACTTCGCCGGGTTTTCCCCAACAATATTTCACCACCGGAGATGGATACATTTTCAGATCTCACAGCCTGTGTAATATCGAAAAAGGACAAATCAAAAGCCTCCAGTTTTACCAGGTCGACATTAATTTTTATCTCACGCTCGTTAACCCCTTCAATTAGCACTTTTGAAACTTCACCAATGCTTTCCAATTCATCCTGAAGGTATTCGGCATAGTATTTTAGTTCTTCCACACTGTAATCGCCGGAAAGATTAATATTAAGGATAGCAAATTCAGAGAAGTCGATGTCGAAAGTCAGCGGACCTACTACATCATCTCCGGTGGGAACCTCATCTTTGGCATTGTCAACAGCATCTTTTACCCGGCGTAATGCATCTTCAAGATCAACATCGGTATTGAATTCAACAAAAATCATGGAAGCATCCTGCGCAGAGATAGAAGTGATCTCTTTCAGTCCCCTGACATTTTCAATTTCCTTTTCAAGTGGTCGTGTAATCAGGCTTTCAATATCTTCCGGAGAGTTCCCAAAATATATGGTTTGTACCATAATCTGAGGCCAGACTATCTCCGGTAATAATTCCTTGGGCAAATGTCTATAAGATAATACTCCGGCAAATAAAAGCACTATAGCCAGTATGTAAACGGTATTCTTATTTTTTAATGCCAGGGTTGTAAGTTTGAATTCCCTGACAACTTTTTCTGATCGATCTTTTGTAGCCATGCTATATTGATTTGCCGTTTATTACTGAATTATTTTTACCGGGACACCTGAACTGACAAGATGATAACCTGCAACAATTACTTTATCGCCTATTTTCAATCCTTCTGTTATCATTGTATTGTCTTCGTATGAGAGTGCAGATTCAACGTAGCGTTTCTTTACGATATGCTTCATATCTTCATTCTGAACAACATAGACATAATTACCAGTAATATCTTTTCTGATTACCAAAGAGGGAATAACAATTGCATCATCAGCTGTGAAATCCTTTATTTGAATGGTAGAAACCATGTTTGGTTTGATAAGCTCATTCCTGTTATCAATGCTTAGTTCAATTTCAAATGTGCGGCTTGCATTGTTGATTACGCTTGATAATCTTCTGATTGGAGTTTCTATACTCAAATCAGGCAAGGATCCAAAAGCAAGGTTTACCACCTGTCCTTTTTTTATCATTCCAAGGAATTTTTCTGATACATCCGCTTTAATAGTAATCTTATTGAGGTTCACAAATTCAACAACAGGAAATCCGGGACCAGCTATCTCACCTTTCTTCTGAAAGATTTTATCAACGGTTCCTTGGAACGGAGCCCTGATCTGAGCCATTCTTTGCTGTGCTTCAAGCGATTCAAGCTGTGCCTCAAGGGTTTCTTTCTGGCTTTTTGCTCCAAGATACTGGATCTCTGAGCCAATCCCCTGTTGCCAAAGCGTGTCCAGTTTTTCAAATGTGCTGTGTGCCAATTCAAGACTGCTTCTTAATCCTTCAATTTGTTTTTGCACAGCATCGGTATTCAGCGACACAAGCAATTGTCCCTTTGCTACCTGCTGACCTTCTTTTACATGTATTGCTTTTATCTGTCCTCCCATTTCCGGACTGATCAATGCATAATTGTCGGCCTCTACTTTACCATAAGCAATAATGTAGTGGTTAAACTCTTCTTGAAGAATTTCCTTAACAGATACCGGGATAAGATTATCAGCACCCGCCGGGGTCATTTTGTTCTCAAGACTTTTTATTTTCAGGTGTGTTGCTGCAACACGATTTTTTTGCATGGTGATCTTCTTCATTACTTTCTGATCATCAGCATGTATTGAAGTATCCAGTTCTGCAATTTGCAGGTCGATATGGTTTAATTCTTTCTCCATTTTGTACTGTACTTTCTGTAATGAATCTCTTTTGGAAATAAGATCATTCAGATTTTTATCTGTTGATGCTGTACAGGAAGAGAGTATGACAGCAAGAACTATGATTCCTTTTTTCATGGTTTTGGTTTTATAAGATGTTGTATAATTCATTTTCGATTTTTTATAATTGGTTATAAGCTTTGTCAAGTCTTACTTTCGAATTCAATAATTCCTGAATAGCCATTGCATAAGACAATTGTGCCCCCAGGTATTGGTTGTTAAAGAGGGATAACTCAAGACTTGAAAACATGCCCTGTTTGTATTGTTCAGTTGCGTTATTGAAAACCTTTTCTGAGAGATCAAAGTTTTCTCTTTCATTGTAATATTTCCGTAAAGCGGTCTGGTAATCGTATTTTGATTGTTCAGCCGCAAAAACTAACCTTTCAGACTCTTGCTGTTTCATGTTCTGCGCTTTTTCCATTTCTATTCTTGCTTGTGAAACTCTGGCACACCTGCTGCCACTGGTAAAAATTGGCCAGCTGGCACTGACTCCTAACATATGTTTGATGGTGAAATCTACACTTGTCTTATTGGTTTTGTCGGTGTAAGCATAAAAACCGGAAATTGTTGGAAGGTATTTTGCTTTTTCAAGGTCCACCAGAAGTTTCTGCAAGTCTTCCTGGGTGTCCAGCAGTTTGTAATCAATGTTTTCTTCAAGAATAAAGGCATAGGCCGAATCTGAAATGATGTTTTGGGTGATAAGCTGGTCAAGAATTGAGGTCAGCTCAACAGATACATCGGAAGTCAATCCCATTTGATATTTCAACATCCTTTTCATTGTCTCCAATTGATTTTCAATGCTTGTTAAATCGTTTTCAGTTCTTTTCACCGTAAGATTCAACTGATCTACATCTGTTTCTTCAATCAGTCCGACTTCATATGACTTCCTGGTATGATCGAGATTCATTTTTAAATTATCCAGTGTTTTATTCAAAACTTCTAGATTGGCTTTTAGAATTAATAAAGCAAAATAGGTCCCGGCAATACTCTCTTTTATCCCTATTTTCACTTTTTCATAATTCTTTTCCGAGACTGTTTTGTAAACCTTTGCTGCCTGCAATCCAACAATATATTCACCACTAAAAATAAGCTGGGAAACCGTGATGCCATAATTGATGGAGTTCTTCGGCGCAATGGCATTAGATCCTGAACTATTTGTATCGACAAGTCCGTCGGGAGGAGGATAACCTAAGTCATTGAGCGAATTAAACATATAACCAAACAAACTGTCCAGACCAAAATCAAATTCCGGGATCTCTCCCGGTATGTGCTGATAACTGCCTTCAGCAACAACTTGAGGTAAGCCAAGTGCTGTGGTTTCCCAAACACGTTTCTTCGCAGATTTTATATCAAGGGCTGCATTTTTGCTTATATAATAGTTGTCAATTGCAAACATCTGAGCATCATGGAGCGAAAACTTCATGATTGAATCGCTCTGCGCTGATAAACTTATTGGCATGATCAACGCAATAAAAGTGTAACATAGGAATTGTTTTATTTTCATGGTTTTATGGTTTGTATTTATTGTAACTCGAATATGTATTTATCCAAAAGAGAAAGGCTTTTTTTGTTTAACAGCGCTCTGAGATGGTAGTTGATCATTTCATGCATGTATTCTTTTGAACTATAATCATCAATGCTGATAAGTTTGCTTTGAGGAATGAAAAGAATTCTTGATGTATGTACCTTTGCGACGATAGATTCATTCAGGTCCATACGATACAATCCTTCTTTCTTTCCTTTTTGAATGTTGTGAATAAACAGATCCTCAAGTAGTTTTACATACTTCACATTCAATTCTTTAAATATACCCGGGTAATATTTTTTCAGGTCAAATTCGATGGTGCTGCTGTATTTTTTTACAGATCGAATAATCAACTTTTGAATTTCAATCAACTGTTCAACGGCATTGAGATCATGTTTTAATAAAGTTTCTACTTCTGATGACTTCTTATGGAATTCATGATGAATGACCTGCCGGATCAGATCTTCCTTGTTTTTCACAAACTGATAAAGGGTTTTCTTTGAAATTCCAAGGTCTGAAGCAATCTCATTCATCGTGATGCTACGTATCCCGTAGTTGATGAATAATACAGATATTTTGTCAAATTTGTCAGTCATAACAATGCTTATTTTTTGGAGGAAAACAAAAGTAACTAAAAAAGTTTCCCCGGTTTTCAAGGGCACAATAAAAAATCATTATGATATAATGAACAGAAAGAATGGGAACCCTAAAAACTAATAACAAATATAGATTAGAAGCAATTGAGGAAGAATGAAAAATCGGCAAACACTTCTCTTTCGTCGGTAAAATGAGAGATACAAATCCTGAAAGACAGAAATGATCTGCATCACCAATTTATATTGATTTAAATTACTTCTTCAGATTTGGGTTTTAGCAGGATAAATTCTATCTTTAAAAGAGAACAGAACTTTGCATGAAGACTTTCTCAATTGAAGGGGGAGAAAAATCCCCACATGTTTTCATTGATGAATCGGGAAGGGTAGTTGAAATTTCAGGAAATTCAACTCTGAAAGACACAAACTGGTTTTATAGCAATGTTCTGAAATGGATACTGGCTTTCAACTTGGGAAGCTGCAGAACAGAAGTCATTAATATAAAGCTAAAACACATTAATGACAGTTCAGTAAAGTGGATTTTTTTAATACTGAAAAAACTGGCTAATCTGATACCGGAAGCTAAATTTGAAATTAACTGGCATCTCATTGGCAACAACAGAAAAGTAAGAATAAGTGGGCAAATGCTTCAGGATCAATCCGGGTACCAGGTAAATCTGGTATCGGAGCAAGGAGACTACTAACTATCTGAGGGGAAGAGAAATTAATAATTTTTGTGGTATGGGATGGTTTGTTTCTGGAAATAAGACCAAAGTAATTGCTCAGGACGCCCCGATAGTCTTGGTGAAAGAACGTTTAAAAAAAGTTGAAATTTCGGGCCATTCGAGGATGACCGATCCACGCGGTTTTTATGAAAATTTAGAAGATACTATCGAGTCTTATTATTATTCTTTTCATAATACCCTTCTGCTGGATTTTCGTTTTGAATATATCAATACAGGGTCTTCAAAATTGTTGTATCATATGCTTACCCATCTTCAATTGCTCGCAGATAAAGGTGGGATCGTTGAGATAAACTGGTATTATGAGGAAGATGATGAGATAATACAAGAAGCCGGAGAGGTTCTTGAATCGCTCCTGTCTATTCCATTTCACATGAAGGAAATATAATGCATAGCTGAAGTTCTTAGCCTGCATTATTCATAAAAATGAATGAATTTTAATTATTTATTTGTGAT
>CAYQDZ010000026.1:15116-21639 GCA_964416375.1 uncultured Bacteroidales bacterium | reverse complement strand
TCTTTCATCGATTTATTCAATTAAGTAATCTGTATAATAATTGTGCCAAATTAGTAAAAAATGAGGAAAAGCCTTTTACTTAAATGCATCCCGGTAATACTTTTTCAATTCATTTCTACCATCATCTATTCCATCAACTGATTGTAAAAAAAGGAATAGTACATAGCCGTAGTCCTTGCAATATGATCAGGTGTATAGGATGCGCCATGCCCCCCCTCCGTGTTTTCGAAAAGATATACCTGGTAACCCATCTCTTCCATTGTTGCTGTCATCTTTCTGGCATGTCCGGGGTGAACCCTGTCATCTCTTGTGGAAGTAAGAAACAGTACTTCCGGGTACTTTATTCCGGCTTTTACATTCTGGTATGGTGAATATTTACGAATGTATTCCCATTCTTCAGGTATTTCAGGATCACCATATTCGGCTACCCAGCTATTGCCTGCCAGTAATTGTGAATACCGTTTCATATCAAGAAGTGGGACAAAACATGCTATTGCTTTGTACAAATCGGGACGCTGAACCATTACGGCTCCCACCATAAGCCCTCCATTGCTTCCACCATAAATACCAATCTTTTCTGGTGATGTTATGTTGCGATTGATAAGGTCTTCCGTAACATCAATAAAATCGTCATACGACTTCTGCTTGTTCTCTTTTATGGCTGCAAGATGCCAATCGGGGCCAAATTCACCTCCACCTCGAATATTCGCACTAACAAAAACACCTCCGTTTTCCAACCAAAATTTCCCTCGCGATCCACTGTAATAAGGCTTTTCTGATATCTGAAAACCCCCATAACCATATTGAATAACTGGATTGTTGCAGTTGTACTCCATATCCTTTTTGTGCATAATAAAATAGGGTATTTCAGTTCCATCTTTTGATTTTACCCAATGCTGTTTTACGACAATATTTTTCGTGTTAAAATAATCGGGCAAATTCATCAATTTCAAAGGAATGCTTCCATCACCTTTGTCAACATAAAGACTCGTTGGTTGAAGTGGAGATTCAAAAGTCACAAAGTAAGCTGCTTTATTCCGGTCAGCATCCACAATTTCAATCAATCCGTTTTCAGGAAGATGAACGACCTCACTTTTCCATTGACCCTCTGTGTATTTGAACCTTAACAGTTCACCGATAATGTTATTTATTGTATTGATAAGAATACAGTTATTTGTACACCAAATTTCCTCGACAGAAATGCCCGGTTTGTTTTCCAACATGAGTTGGAATTGAGTTTCCTGGTTAAGAAATGATTCCAAATCCATGGATACAAGTGTGCCTTTCTTGATCAGGTTCTCACCAAATTGCCAATCGACAAGAGGTTGCACAATGAATTTATCCTCAAATATTTCAAATTCAAAGTTTTCAGGTAAATTCAATTTTATCAATGTATCCTTCAGAACATAGAATACGGTTTGATTATAAAAGTCTTTTGTATGAAAAAGTAATTCATGTCGTTTGTCAGAAGTATGCAATATGCCCATCCAGGCAGCCATATCTTCTTTCGGCACTTCCAAAACAGTTTCAGCTTCTGAAAGCTGTGTGTTTCTTTTCCATTTCTTAACAGATCTCGGATATCCTGAATTGGTAAGTGATCCCTCACCAAAATCTGTGGCAACATAAACTGTATTCTCATCAATCCATCTAAAACTTGATTTTGCCTCATCTACTATAAAGCCATCTTCAACGAACTCTTTTTTCCGCAGGTCAAACTCCCTTATTACTGCGGCATCCGACCCTCCTATTGACAATTCAACAGCACATAAATCATTGTTCCCATGAATATAATATGTATTTTTAAATGCCCAATTTGTCTCTTCTGTTTCACATAATTTGTCAATATCAATCAGTATCTCCCATGTTTTATTTTTCTTCAGATAATCTGAGAAAGAGATTCTTCTCCAAATTCCTCTTGAATTTTTTTCGTCCTGCCAGAAATTATAAATATAGTCGCCATGCATCTCAGGATATGAAAGTTTTTCATCAGATGTCAGCACCTTATAACCAAAGTCATATCGCTCCTGGTATCCAGTAATGTTTGTAATATAATTCAGGGTTTTTTCATTATGAGCATTTACCCATTCCAGTTGTTTCTCTCCTTCAACTTCTTCCAGCCACAGGAAGGGATCGTCGTTTTTTTGTGCCTGCAACTGATAGCATGATAGAAAACAAACGAAGACCAGATTGCCAACGTATATACCAACAACATTGAATCTGGTAAAAAAAAATGTTTGCATGATTAAGGTTTTGTTAATGAATTTTTATTGTCCAATTACTTATTTGTTCTGAATATAAACCGATATATAAGGCTTATAAAAAAGGGTACCGGTAAAGTTAAAAACAGCTTCCGATCCGGTAAAAGTAAATTTGAACATAATTCTGGTTTTATAGCACTGTATTATTGTGACCGGTTAAAATAACTTATTGGTTTATTGAATACGTTGTTCTTCCAATCAGCATCAAACAGCAATGGCTTTACATCACGAGATTCAAACATTGCAGACTAACAGAAATTTTTATTTGTTGAACTATGCCAGGTAAAACAATACTCATCGTTAAATACACAGTAAGATGCCATACCAAATGCTTCAAGACGAATATTATTTTCGGATGCATATCCGGTAATGGTTTCAATCTCACTCATTGTAAGTTTTCTTGGCAGAATGAACCTTCCTGTATTTTCAAAATTTTCATGGAAAAATTTCAGGGTTTCAATGTTATTGCTTCCACCTCCAATGCTGATATTAATTTCATTCTCAAATCCATGTTTCCGCAATTCAAGCAGAATTCCAATGTTACTTACAATGAAACCATCAAATTCAACTCCTGCTTTTGCATACTCCATAATTTCCTCGGGATTATGCACATTACTAATACCGACAATTATTTTCACTCATTATAGTTTTAATTAAACCTTCAAACCTTTTCTGTAAAATAATCCTATTCACTTACCTTAATTTTTGTTATTTCATAATATCATTTTTCAAAAATGATACAGCATCACTTGTATTTAGCAAAAACCTTTTTAGATATTATCAGCAACCCTGCAAATGTAATAAATCCGTTCAAAACAAGTATCTCAAAACTTGCCTGATAATTTTGTATGATCCCTTCAAGAAGTATTTTTATCAGAAACGAAATAAACGGAGCTGAAACAGCAACAATTGGGACCCATCTGTCATGAAGTTTCAGTTTCGTAAAGAGACCAAAAGCATAAAGTCCAAGAAGCGGGCCATAGGTATATCCGGCTGCTTTAAAGAGTGTACTGATGACCGCTTCATTATTCAGAATTCGGAAAATGAATATAACGCTTCCAATGATCAACGAGACCACCACATGAATGGTCCAGCGTAGCTTACGAAGCTTATCTTCCTGAAGATCTTCTGCTTCAAATAAATCAATAGTCACTGATGTTGTCAGTGCCGTAATTGCCGAATCAGCACTGGAATAGGCTGCAGCAATTAATCCAAGCATAAAAATAATACCAAGATATGCCGGTATATGATTGCCCGTTGCCAGAAGCGGAAATAAATTATCAGTGTACTCAGGAATTTGAACTCCCTTAAAATGAGAGAATTGAACAAGAAGTACGCCAAGTGACAAGAACAGTAAATTTACCGGTACAAGCAAAGTGCTGTACCAGTACACATTTTTTTGTGCATCTCGTAAATTACGGCAGCTCAGATTCTTTTGCATCATATCCTGATCAAGACCTGTCATTACAATGGTAATGAACGCACCACTGAAAAACTGTTTAAGAAAAAAACTGCCCTGACGCCATTCGGTGAAATTAAACATTGTACTATGCTCATCATGGATAATTGCAGAAGCTAATCCATTCAAACCGAGATTCATGCTTTTTGCAATAAATACGATGGTAACAACCACTGCCGTTAACATAAACAAAGTTTGCAGTGTATCCGTCCATACAATGGTCTTTATTCCGCCTTTAAATGTATATAGATAGATAAATGTCAGGGTGATTAAAATAGTAATCACAAAAGGGATGTTCAGTTTGTCAAAAACAGTGATCTGTAAAACATTAGCCACAATAAATAAGCGAAAGGATGCTCCGATTATTCTCGAAATCAAAAAGAATACAGCACCTGTTTTGTATGATACTATACCAAATCTTGATTTTAAATATACATAAATTGAAGTGAGATTTAACTTATAATACAAGGGAAGCAAAACATGCACAATGACTGCATATCCTAATAAATAACCCAAAACCATTTGCATATAATAGAATTTGCTGGTCAGCACCCACCCGGGTACAGAGATAAATGTTATCCCTGACAGGGATGCTCCAATCATACCAAAAGAAACAATGTACCATGGAGATCTTCTATTGCCGATAAAAAAACTTTTGCTGTTGGCTTTCTTCCCTGTTATTGTACTGATCACCAGGAGTAAAGAAAAATATCCCAGGATAACTATTAATATTACAATTGGATCCATGCTATTTATCTGAAATTTACCTATAGTTTTGTTAAATCATTTAGGTTAAAAATATCGTTGTCCGTATGCAATGATAGTAATTTTGTAATATTTAAGATTGAAAATATGCACACTGAAAATTATCCTTCAAGGCTTTTGGCTGAAGCAGTAGCGCAATTTTCGAAATTACCCGGAATAGGCGAACGTAGTGCTTTACGTATGGCCCTATTCCTGTTGAGGCAAAAAAAAGAAGAAGCTCTCGCTTTTGGTAATGGTATAAATGACCTGGTCGAGAATATAGTATTTTGCAACATTTGCCATAATCTTTCCGATACTCCGACCTGTTCTATTTGCTCTTCAAAAAATCGTGATGTTTCCATTATTTGTGTTGTCGAAAATGTGAAAGATGTCATGTCTATCGAAAGCACACAACAATTCAATGGCCTTTATCACGTACTGGGGGGAATTATTTCTCCAATGGAAGGTATGGGGCCCAATGATCTGGAAATAGAATCTCTGCTTGACAGAGTGAGTTCAAAAGATATAAAAGAAGTGATTTTTGCACTTAGTGCAACAATGGAGGGAGATACTACCAATTATTACATGTATAAAAAAATCAAAAATCATGTCGGGAAAATTTCAGTCATTGCACGTGGTGTTTCCTTTGGCGATGAGTTGGAATATACCGATGAGATAACACTTGGAAGATCAATAATTAACCGTACACTTTTCGAAAATTCCAGGTCATAATTATTGAAACTTTTTAAATAAGCTTCGATTTTCCCTGATTGCAAGGGCTGCTCCAATTATTCCTGCCTCATTTTTGGCTTTTGCCATTACAATTTTTGTATGAATTGTAAGCTGCTTCAGAAATTTTTCCGGTTTCTTACTCACACCACCACCTATAATTATCAATTCTGGCCAGAATAGTTTTTCCATTTCAAGCAAGTACATATTAAATCGCTTTGCCCATACTTCCCATTCAAGTTCTTCATTTTCTCTGACAGCATCGGAAGTAAAATCTTCCGCTTCCATTCCCGATTTCAGATAAATATGTCCCAGTTCCGTATTGTGAACCAGTTTGCCTTTGGTGAAAAAGGCTGTTCCTATACCTGTTCCTACCGTAATAAGCACAACAGAACCTTTTTTTCCTTTGCCAGCTCCAAACTTCATTTCAGCCATTCCTGCAGCATCAGCATCATTTACAACATAGGTAGGCAAGCCTGTTGTTTTTATTATCAGCTCGGAAGCATTTGTTCCAATCCAGTTCTTATCAATATTTGAGGCAGTTTTCACAATACCATTCATAATAACAGACGGAAACGCCAACCCGATGGGCCCTTCCCATTTAAAATGCTTCACTATCTTTTGTATCACATCAGAAACACCTTTCGGCGAAGCAGGCGGAGGTGTTGGTATCCTGTGACGATCTGCGATAAGAACTCCATGTTTTGTATCAACCAGAGCCCCCTTGATTCCGGAACCACCGAAATCTATACCTAAAATATACCTGTATTTCATGACCTTTTTATATCAAACAGCAAAGAAAGCAAAATCATTAAAATTCTATGGAAAATAAAAAAAAAGTACTTTACAAATGATTGTTTAAATCTTCAATGCATTGTACAGTTGATATTTATTAATTTTGTAACATATTAAATTTACGAAAAAACTATCCAGATGGAAAAATATATTATTCAAATACTTGAAAACAACAACAGAGTCATTGTCCCCGATTTTGGAGCTTTCATTGTCAAACAAAGAAAACCATTGACTATAGTTTTTAATGAGTTCCTGCAATACAACGATGGAATGCTTGTCGATACAGTTTCTAAAAGTGAGGACCTTGATAGAGAAAAAGCAAAAGAAAAGATTGATGATTTTGTAAAATCAATCGTGACAAAACTTGATAAAGGTGAAAATTATCCCCTGGAAAAGTTGGGTGTATTGATAAAAAATACTTCAGGTAAAGTATCTCTGGAAGGAGAAGACTTTAAAACTACTGCTAAACCAAAACCTGCTGCAAAGGATGTGAAGAAGGAACCTGTGAAAGAGACAAAGGAACAGGAAGATAAGGCAA
>CAYQDZ010000026.1:0-15016 GCA_964416375.1 uncultured Bacteroidales bacterium | reverse complement strand
GATAAGGCAAAAGCTGAACAAGAGAAAAAGGCACAGGAAGAAATGGCAAAAACAGAGCAAGAGAAAAGGATACAGGAAGAAAAGGAACAATTGGAGAAAGAGAAAAAAGCGAAGGAAAGGTTGATCGCAGGACAAGCTGAAAGAAACACAGTTTCTCAAGCCTCAAAAGCTCCTGTATATCAATCCACTGCATCGCATACAGAATATCACAAAAAGAAGAGCAACAAGCGGAAAATTGTGCTTTGGGTAATCGTTATTCTCCTGATTAACGGTATATTAATAACCGGTTATTTTGTTTACGAAAAAGATCTTCCTGATTTTTTTCGTAAATCGGATACAAATGATTTGTTGATAGAAGAGCCCGTCGTTGAAGAAGACAATTACGTTATTGAATCTTATGATGACGTATCCGAGACACCAGAGGTTGAAGAGGTAACCCCCGAAGAGGAAATTGTTCCCGAGGCAAAACCCCAAAAAACATCTGTTTTGCAGGGAACAAAATATTATATCGTTGCAGGAGCATTTAGTAATGAACAAAATGCCGATAATCTGGTAATCGATCTCAATCAAAAAGGATATAATGCTGAAAAATTTGGAAAAATAGGAAACTTGCATGCTGTGAGTTATAATGTTTTCAACAACAAACCCGATGCTGATCGTCTGCTGAAAAAGATTCAGGCTGAGACTGATCCTCAGGCATGGATCAAAAAAGTGAATTAAACATTACACTATTTTGATAACATTTGTAAGACATACAATCCGTTTTGAGTGAATTAATGATTACTTTTAATTAGGCTCAAAACATGAACTATATAAAAAAATATCAGAGAATATAAGTTTCTTCCGCTATAGATCACTTCCAAAAGAAGACTCATACCGAAAAGAATTTTTTTCTGATATTACCCTCATCAATCTGAATCGATTAAGGATTTTTTCGTATTTCCTGGCTGTATTTGTTTGTTCTCAGTTGTATGCTGATTTCTTTCTTGGGGATTTTTGGGATACAGGCCAGGTTACCAGATTTATGTTTTTAGACCTTACCCTTGGAATTGCTACTCTCATTACTCTGTTCATAACCCATTATAAAGTACCAAAAGTACCTGATGAAGTGAAACCTATTCATCAGATTGAAATTAATTGCTGGGTGTTATTTCATATACTTTGGGGCACTGGAATTTCGATAGTAGAATCCTCTACTGCCAATAGCGTACCAACTTTATTGGTTGGGATTTTTTCAGCCGCCACCATGTTTCTGGTGCGTGGATATATTTTTCTTATATATCTTATCATTAGTTTTCTTGCCTTATTATTTGGCCTATATTTTTTAAATCATATGAGCATGGATCAATTGGTTAAGCAATACAGCACAATTGTGGTCCTGTATGCGTTGGCCCTGATTATCTCACGTATCCTGCTCAATACAAGGATTAAATCTTTTTCTGAGAATAAGGATCTCGAAATAGCTAAAAATAATCTTGATAAAACAATCAGGCAGCGCACCGTGGAATTAAGTAAAACCAACAAAACCTTAAGGGAAGAAATCCGTGAACGAAAACATTATGCAATAAGTCTTGAAGAAGAGAAAAAGAAAGCCGAAGAAGCTGACAGACTTAAATCTGTTTTTCTTGCCAATATGAGCCATGAAATACGAACTCCACTGAACGGAATTCTCGGTTTCGGTGATTTATTACAAAATCAAGATCTCTCTGAATCCAAGAAGAGCAAATATCTGGATATCATTCACAACAACGGTCAGCGCTTACTAAACCTAATTGATGATATCATGGACATATCTATGATCGAATCAAATCAACTGAAAGTGAATAAAGTAAATTTTCGACTGAGCCAAATATTTCCGGATGCTTTCGTTTTTTTTGAAAACTATAAACATATAGAGGAAAAAGGTCACTTAAAGATCATCAATGAAGGTTTTTCTGAAAATGGAAACGATCACGTCAATCTTGATCCAAGCCGTGTTCAGCAAGTACTTTATAACTTGTTAAGCAATGCGATAAAATTTACAAATGAAGGGACGATCAGGTTTGGAGGAAAATATGATAATGCTTATGCTCTCATTTATGTTGAAGATTCCGGTATTGGTATAGACTCAGAAAAATGCCAAACCATTTTTCAAAGGTTCAGACAAGGAGAAGAATCTATCTCAAGAAAATATGGCGGTACCGGAATAGGGCTCTCAATATCAAAGGGAATCATTGAGTTGCTGGAAGGCATGATTTGGGTCGATTTATCCTATACAAAAGGAACACGCATGTGTTTTTCTCTTCCCACTGAAGAAATTACTGAATCTGATTCTTCAAAAACATCTCAGGCAAACATTGATTTATTAGATAAAAAAACTGTTGTGATCACAGAAGAGAACGAAACTACCATGGGCGCTTTAACACCCATATTGAAATCTACTATGAGCAAATGCTCCTATATATCCCTTGAAAACTACAATCCTAAAACTCTAGAAGCCAAACCTGAACTGGTCATTATGGATATTCCAAAGAACAAATCAGAATTGTTACATTGCATTCAAAACACCCTTGGCACATTTCAGGATTGTAATATTGTTGTAATCACCGATAAAAATACTCTATCTGATAAAGATCCTATCAAAGCAGGATGTTCACTGGTAATGGATACTCCCGTGAATTTTCAGGTATTTTTACTCTATCTATACGGCTTATTTGGTTAATTGCCTTTATTTTCCGGTATCAATTTCATTTCGTATTTTGCATTCTCTTCCACTTTTCCCCTGGAGAAGTAATCAGAATGATACCCGCCATGGATATAAAGATCTGTTTGATCGCAATAATGAGAACCTGAACAGACACCAGAATTACCCGTCGGGATGACCGATAAATTGTTTTCCCAATTGGAAAGATCATAAATGCTTCTATGCGAGGAACCAAAAAATACCTGACTGGGAGAAAAAAACTCATACCTGTATGGTGAAACGGTATGATAACTACCTCCTACAGGGAAAGGACCTCTGTTGAGCTTAAATATTTTGTTGAGTGCCTCCACTTCTGAAAGGGGATGTTTTAAGGTAAACTGGTGTATATTCCCCCACTGCCAATCTGAAGTATCCGAACCGTATGAAGCCAGTATGTCTTTTACGGAACCTCTAAAACTCAGCAGGGCCATGTCCTGTAAATTTTCTTTTCTTTTGGTATTCACATCATCCACCCAGATTGATTCAGGATTGTTCAATATATTGTAAAATGCCTGATCGGGTAAACCCTGGACTTTCATGTATTCCCCGAACATTTCAGAACCTATTTCATCCTGAAAACAACTTTTAAAAAAGTTGTATGCCCAGAATTCGAAAAGCGTGGGAGCTGCTTTGTCGGCTGACATATTAAAATCCCAGTCCTGTAAAATATGAAAAGCAATTTGTTCATGCCTGGTAAAATCGTCCGTTTCTTTCAGAGCAGTTAATCCAAGTTTCAGAAAAAATTCAGCAAACTTCGATTGCTGGTCAGTTTGCATACTTTTAAAATCTTCTCTGCTTAGTTTGTCATGGTATTCAAGCATCTCACGAATTCGTCCTATCCTGTAAGGAGGTGTATACCAGATGCCAATATAATGAGGATAGGCACTGTCAACCGGACAGTTGTTTGCTGCCGATACATAGCCACATTCAGGATTGTATTCGAAAGGAAGCTCATCAAATGGCACGAGCCCCTGCCAGTCGTATTCATCTGTCCATCCGGGAAGAACAGCATAAGGTTTATCACGTTTTCTGACCGGCACTCCGGCACAACAATAGACTCCAATATTCCCCGCCTTATCGGCATACACAATATTCTGACTGATGGAACGAAATGACCTGAAGGCATCTTTGAATTCATTCCAGTTGCTTGCTCTGTTTACATAATAAATCGTTCTGAATTCATTGCTTTCTTCATCTCCAACCCAACGTATTGTCAATACTTTATTTCTGACCTTTTTTATTTCAGATACAACCGGTCCGCGATGATTGAATCTATAAAAGCGTTTGTATTCAGATCTTCCTTTGCTTTTGATCAATTCTTCTTTGATCTGAAAGTTTTCCCATTTTCCGTTCAAAAAATACTGGTTGGAATCTTCAGGATTTATTTTCTCTTCATAAAAATCCAGGTTGGCAACATAGGTATTTGTCATACCCCAGGCTATGGAATCATTATGGCCGACAATTGCAAAAGGTTGGCCCGGCAACATCAATCCTGTAACATTCAATTCACCTTCAATTACCTGATGCATCTGCATCCAAATGCCTGGAATATTCAGGGCGAGATGCATATCATTAGCAAGCATAGGCATACCGGATGTACTTTTCTCCCCTGATACTGCCCATCCGTTGCTGCCGGCAAAGATATCCAATCCTATTGCTTTCAAACCGGATAAACTATTCAACCGGTTCGCGGCTAGCAAATCTGCATGGTCCTGGTTGAATGTATAGGTAGAGTGGTATTTCATATCGGGCAGTAATTCATCAAAATGAGCACTGTCAACAAGCTGAACAATTTTTTCCAGAACATACTCACTCCATCCGGATTTCAGGTCCCAGGCCATATAGCTTATGAGGTTTAAAGTATGGATGTTTTCCCAGGCATCGGGGTTATAACCCAGCAATGAAAATTCAAGAGGAAAATTGTCTTTATTTTCTTCCAGATAAAAATTCACGCCCTCCGTAAAAGCATCAATTGTTGCAAGAATTTTTTCTTCACTTGTATCAAGTATCTGTTTTGATTTATCGCTAAACCTTAATGAACGTAAAAGCACATCGGTTTCTATGTATTTATCTCCGAATATTTCCGATAAACGACCCCGTGTAACTCTTCTTAATAAATCCATCTGCCATATCCTGTCCTGTGCCATTAAATACCCTGTTGCCATATACAAATCGTGTTCATTTTTAGCATAAACATGAGGTATGCCGTAAGCATCTCTGTATACTTCTACTTCTTCTGTTAATCCAAGCATCTCAATGTTCTGATCATAATCCGGTTTCCCCTTGTTTTTTAATCTGGCTGATAATAAAACTGCTGCTATTAAGATCAGAAAAACAAGTGCGAGAAATATGATTGCAAATTTTTTTAGTGTTTTCATTTCTTATAGGATTTAATCAGTATTTATCAGGTAATGATTATTCGTATGATCTTTGTCCGGGACTAATCTGTAATCAAGATGAAAACCTTTAATATTACTCCCCTGCAGCGATTGGTTCAATAAATACCTGTCATTTTCTTTCCAAACTTCGATACTGCGCTTTACCACTTCATAACTCCCATCCTGGTATTCAAATGTAAGGATAATAGGTACAGGAAGTGATCCTTTTTTTACGATTTCAATGGAGATGGAATCCTTATCCATTTCCACTTCCCCTATGGCTAAATCCGGCCATCCGGGAGTAAAAAACCAGGCGTCAATAAACCAATTCATATCCTTATTTGTATGTTTCTTTAATACAGCAAAAAAATCATAAGGAGTAGGATGTTTGTATTTCCATATTCGTATGAATTCAATGATTGCCTTACGGAATGATTTTCTTCCCATGTACTCTTCAAACAAAAAGAAAGCCGTAGCCGGACGAATGTAGCTATAAAACTGGTAAGTATATCCTCGTGTCTGGTATGCCGGAACGAATAGAGGAACATCGGTCTCGGACCCTGATTCAGCATTGTATTTCTTCACAATCAACTCAATAGGATAATAGTTTGAGTTCATCGCTGATTCAGTCTCTATCGGGAGGTAAGTAGTAAGGCCCTCATCAAGCCAGGAATATTTACGTTCATTGATTCCTGTCAAAAAGGGGAAATAACTGTGCGCAATTTCATGCATGGTTAGAAATACAGTAGCATCTCTCAGAAACATGTTCCCATTGTTTACCATCATGGGATACTCCATTCCTCCTTCTCCATTAAAAATTGTAATGCCCGGAAAAGGAAAAGGTATTCCGTAACTGTTGTAACTAAAATCGCGAATTACGTCCTTAGCTATTGCTGCAACGTTTTTAAAATTGGGAGCATCCACATCATATACAGAAGAAACCCATACTCTTCTTTGTATCAATGAATCAACCACCACCGATGTTGCATCCCACAAATAATTGTTACTTACTGCAAAGGCAAAATCAGAAATATTATCTTTCATAAATTGAAATGTGTTAGGGCTTTTTTTGGAAAAGATCTTCTTTTCTTCCCAGTCATTCTGACCAATAATCTGTATGATCTCATCCGTACAATGTGCCTTCTCCAGTTGCTGCAAAACCTTGCTGCTCAATATCTTTTCCTGATTCTTCCAATTCCCTGTCGCCCATACCATATAATTTTTCGGAACTTTTATGCTCACGTCGAAGTCATTAAAGTCGTTATAAAATTCATGTGTGCCTGTATAATTCATCTTATCCCATCCATCAATATCGTCATAAACAGCAACTTGTGGATACCAGTATCCTACAAAATAACTTCCCATATTATATTTGCCATAGCGATGCACATGCACAGAAGGCATTACAAAATTCCAGCTCACTGCAATCTTGCAGGAATCAGATGGTAACAGGGGCTTGACCAGAAAGGCTGTTAAATTTGTGCCTTCCTGTTTTATTCTGTATTTTGATTGTCCGAGTAAGTCATAATTGTTTATTTGAAAAACAGTAACAGAAACTCCATCATGAATATCATCCGCATGAAAGGATTCATCACGAATGCCTCCCTTCTTCCCAATGTTTTGATACAAGCGGATTACAATTTTTCTTAAGGTATCCGGACTATTGTTAAAATATACGATATCTGCCTTTCCATCCAACTCCCCGGTTTTGGGATTAAATTCCGCATCAATATGATATCTGGCGCGGTTCTGAAAATATTCCGGCCCCGGAAATCCATAGTCTGTTCTCGTTCCACTTTTTATGGCCTTTTCAATGTTGTATGGAATAAAACTTTGCCCATTTGAATAATAAAAATCAAACAACAGGCCAAGAATTAAAAACCAGAAAAATCTCCTCATGTTATGAATCATTCAGAATAAAATTAATAATCAAGGGATGGTGATCAGAATTTTCAAAATTCAAATCCTGTGGTTTAAGCTCAGGAACAAGAATATTGGGCGATACAATGTAGTAGTCAATAACCGTTGTCATGGTTTTTCCCTTTGAATATGGGACATTTACCCGTCTGTTGGAAGGTACAGAATCACTGTATATTCTTTGCCAACCTCTCAGAAAACCCTCAGGCAAATAAGACAGATTCACTGTGTCGAAAGGAAGATTGTATCTAGGTTTAAAATTGTCCGGACTTTGATTCCAATCCCCTCCAAACAACACATAATTCCCTTTATTGTATTGTTCAAGAGCATATTCACTAATAAATTCTAATTGCTCTTCCCTTAATGATCCGTCATCGTATGCTGAGTTATGTATATTTACAATATGCAGATCTTTGTAATTGTTTATTGGAACGACACAGGCCAGAAAACACCTTTTTAACATAAATATTCTTTTAGGCCATGAATAATTGCCACTAAACCCATATCGAGCTACTTCAATGGGAGAAATATCAGAGTAAATAGCTATTCCTGATTTCACCTTTCCTAATGGAGAAGATGCAGGAACAGGCACATAATCTGTCTTGTAATTTAACCCTAAAAATCCCATGTGCCTGGTAAGAGAAGACTCAAGAAGATGTAACTGATCCATGTGGTAACTTCGTTTTGATGCCACATCAACTTCCTGCAAAAGAACAAAATTTACACTGTCATTTGATACCAGAAATTTAGATATTGCCTGAAAATTACGTAAAACATTCTCTTTCGTATCTCTTACTCCTACTCCTCCATCATAGAAAAAATCCATATTCATACCTAATCCTGCATACCCAATATTCCAGATTAAAGCTGAGTAAGGGATCCCTGTTTCCAATGTGTCTGATACCAAGGCAGAAAATACGTCTGTTTTGGCCTCGGGCTTGTATTCAAATGCAATAAAATAGATGGGGATTAAGCAAACCAGAATGATAATAATAAGCAGCATTTTTAAAACAATGGAAAAAAATTTCCTCATGGCATTGGATTTAAGGTTAAAATCTAACAAAGTACTTCATCTTGAAGTATTTTGTCAAATTTATTATAAATTTCCAACTTGAAATCATATTATCATGCAATGAAAGACAGGTGCCTTCTCCTATTTATTATCTTTTTCACTGTAAGTATTTCTTCATCAGGTCAACAGGCTGACACAACAAGTAAAAAAACAGAAAAAAAGAAAGAAGGCTGGTCACTGGGAGCTGTGCCTGCGATCGCTTTCGATCAGGACATTGGCTGGAAATTTGGCGGGGTAGTAAATTTTTATGATTATGGGGACGGTACAATTTATCCTGAATACCGTCACTCTCTGTATTTTGAATATTCATTTACAACCAAAGGCAGCGGAATTGGTCAATTTATGTATGATTCAGAGTATTTAATTCCAGACGTCAGGGTTTCCGCAGAAGCCAGTTACCTGACCGAACGTGCCCTTGACTTTTATGGTTTTAATGGCTATGAATCTTTTTATGATAACAGGTTTGAAGTAAAAGAAAACGAAACAGATTCGATATATCTCTCCCGTGTATATTTCAGACAACAAAGAAAGTTGCTTCGCTTAAGAGTTGATTTTCAGGGTCGTTTTTTTAGCGATAAGTTCCGATGGCTTGCTGGTATTACACATTATCATATTAAGACAGATACTGTTGATATTGATCTGTTAAACAAGGGAAAATCTGAAGATAAACAGCTCCCCCCTGTAAATGGTGGTTTGTACGGACAATATGCATACAGTTGGGGCATTATACCGGAGGACCAGATTAAAGGCGGTAACAATACACTGCTCAAAATCGGACTTGTTTATGATACGCGTGATAATGAACCCAATCCCATGCGCGGAATGTGGACAGAAGTTGTCTTTCATTGGGGACCAAAGTTCATTGGGAATGGAGATTATGCATTCTCAAAGATTGGAATAACTCACAGACAATACTTTACCTTGATACAGGATCGTCTGTCTTTTGTTTATCGTGTAGGTTACCAGGCAAAACTCTCGGGGAAAATGCCATATTATATGCTCCCCTTTTTCCTGAACGGAGGAAATTCTCTCGATCGTGATGCACTGGGAGGTGCAAAAAATCTGAGAGGCATAAGACGAAACCGTGTCGTAGGTCAGGATTATCTTTTCGGTAATCTTGAATTCAGATGGAAGTTCTTACAAACTGTCATTTTGAACCAGAACATTTACCTTGCCCTGAATACATTTTCAGATTTCGGTATGGTTACCAGGAAATACGAAATAGACAAAACAGGTGTACCGGAAGAATACCTTTTTTTGTTTCCCGATGAGAAAGAAAAACCTCATATCAGTTATGGGCTCGGGCTGCACATTGCCCTCAATCAAAATTTTGTTGTGGCTGCAAATTTTGGCATTGCAGCTGATGAGCGCGATGGCAAAAACGGCCTGTACATAGGATTAAACTGGTTATTTTAAGTTCAGGTAATCATTGCTATGGCAAATAAGTTCAAAAAAGACTGGCAATACCATAAATTCTGTTTGTATGGATTTCTTAAAAACCAACGATTCTTTGAGCCCTTTATTCTCCTTATTTTTCTAAACAACAAAGGACTGAACTTCACTCAAATTGGCACTCTTTATTCCATCCGGTTTATTCTTCGAGCCTTGTTGGAGATCCCCAGTGGTATTGCTGCCGATGCTTTAGGTCGTCGTGGAACGATGCTTTTCTCCTATGGATTTTACATGGCATCCTTTCTCGCTTATTATTTTGCCGTGAATTTTCTTTGGTTACTGTTACCAACCATTTTCTTTGCACTGGGTGATGCGTTCCGCACCGGGACACATAAGGCAATGATCTTTGATTACCTGAAGAAAAATGGCTGGCAGGATCAGAAAGTCCGGTATTACGGCCATACCCGATCCTGGTCACAGGCCGGATCTGCTGTATCATCTCTTGTAGCTGCCGGACTGGTGTTGTTAAGCAAGGATTATAATTCTATTTTTCTCTATTCTTTTGTTCCCTACACCCTTGGATTTATATTGCTGGCTTCCTACCCAAAATACCTGGATGGAGCAGCAGCCAACAACAGACATAATATGAGAATGGTTTTTGCCGGTATTATCAAAGAATCCTACCATTCCTTAAGGCGTTTTTCGAACTTTAAACTGACGTTAAACGTGGCCATTTTCAGCGGCTTTTACAGGTCTGTAAAAGATTACCTGCAAATCCTGGTCAGTTCGGCAGTGATTACTTTGCCCCTTTTTCTTGTCTCGCAATATTCAGAGAAGGAATTAACCATTGTGAATATTGGATTTGTTTATTTTATCCTGTACTTCCTGACCTCTTTTGCTTCAAGAAATACAGATCGCATAAATTCCCTTTTCAAATCAACAAACAGCTACCTGAACGTTTCTTTATTTATTGGTATCTTGGTAGGAATAGTCGCAGGAATATTCTATGGCAGCAAACTGGGAATACTTGCCATCGCTCTGTTTGTTCTGATCCTTGTCATTGAGAATTTTCGACGACCTGCGGGTGTAGCGACTATTGCAGGTCAATTTGAAGAAAAAATCCTGTCCTCTATATTATCTGCCGAGTCACAGATAAGTTCAGTAATTGGGGCCATACTCAGTTTCGGTATTGGCGTGGTTGCAGATCTGACAGGACCCGGATATGCTATAATCTGCGCCTGTGTTTTACTCATTCTGATCTACCCGCTGGTTCGTCTCAATACGAAATAATAACTCTAACGAATATACCCATGTTACTGAATATAACGACAAAAGAGCTGGATGCTCTTTCAGAAAAAGCAAAACAATCGCCCCGGAAAAGGATGAATTTTAACTACCATAAACAATTGGATGATACCCTGCAACGTATGATTCATGCTATGCACAGAGGAACCTATGTCCAGCCCCATAAACATGAAAAGCCCGACAAACGAGAAGCTTTTGTAGTTCTCAGAGGCAGAATTGCCGTTGTTGAGTTTGATGATGAAGGAAACCCGGTGAACCAGATCATACTGGATCGGGATACAGGCAATTTTGGAGTTGAAATTCCGTCCAAAACCTGGCATTGCCTGGTTGCCCTGGAAGATCATTCAGCCGTTTATGAAATAAAAGACGGACCTTACTCTCCTGCCGATGATAAGAATTTTGCCGTGTGGGCGCCAAAAGAAGGGGATAAGGGATGTGAAGAATACCTTGAAAACCTGATTGCGATACTTCATCTTGAATAAAATACCGGATTGATGCCCTATTTGTTGCAAGCGCCGATATTGTTACCTTTGTAGCGCTCAAAACTGAACGATCATGCAAAAGCCTTCCATACCAAAAGGTACACGCGATTTTTCACCATCCGTCATGGTGAAGAGGGATTATATTTTCAATACTATCAAAAGTGTTTTTAGGAAATATGGCTACAGCCCTATCGAAACCCCGGCAATGGAAACCCTTACTACTTTGTTGGGTAAATACGGCGAAGAAGGGGATAAATTGCTCTTTAAAGTCTTGAATTCAGGTGATTTTCTTTCAAAAACAAGCCCTGAAGATTTCGAAAAAAAAGAATCCAATGCATTTTCTCTCTTGATTTCAGAAAAAGGATTGCGTTATGATCTTACTGTTCCTTTTGCGCGTTTTGTGGTGCAGAACAGAAATGAAATAACCTTCCCCTTTAAACGATACCAGATCCAGCCTGTATGGAGGGCGGACAGACCACAAAAAGGCCGCTATCGCGAATTTTATCAATGCGATGCAGATGTAGTGGGAAGCAACTCCCTGTTGAATGAAGTTGAATTGCTGCAAATTATTGAAGAAGTATTTTCTGAACTGAAAATCAATGTTAGCGTTCAGATCAATAACCGGAAAATACTGGCGGGCATAGCAGAAATCATTGGCCAACCGGACAGGTTAACTGACATTACAACAGCCATTGATAAAATGGGGAAAATCGGCCTGAAAAATGTTAAGGAAGAGCTGAAAGAACGTGGTATTCCCGATAAAGCTATATCAGAGCTCTCCCCATTTCTGACCATGAAATACAACAAGCCTGAACAGATAAATGAATTGAAAAATCTGCTTAAGAATTCTAACTCCGGCCTTAAGGGAATTGAAGAAATTGAAATCATTTTTCGACTCATGGAAAGTTCCGGAACAAATCTCAAACTCGATTTGGATCTGACACTTGCCCGCGGATTAAATTATTACACAGGTGCTATAATAGAAGTAAAATCAAAAGATGTTGATATAGGAAGTATCTGCGGCGGCGGACGATATGACGACCTGACAGGTATTTTTGGTCTTCCGGATGTATCCGGAGTCGGAATTTCTTTTGGTGCCGATCGCATCTATGATGTCATGCAGGAGAAAGATCTCTTTCCATCAGAAGTCAGGGCTTCATCACAACTGTTAATTGTGAACTTTGGTGAAAAAGAACAAAAGAAATGTCTGGAAATACTTAAAGATATCAGAGAAGCAGGTATTTCCTCCGAGTTGTATCCCGATGCGGTGAAGTTGAAAAAACAATTAAGCTATGCTAATGCAAAACAAATAGCTTATGTTCTTCTTGTTGGAGAGGAAGAAATAAAAACGAATAGGTTTACGTTACGGAATATGAAGACAGGAGAACAGGAAAAACTGTCCGTACCAAAAATAATTGATAAGCTGCAATAAGGTGTTTTTCAACTTAAACTTTTTTTTAGTAAGTTTGTTCAGATAGCAGGTAATTCATTGAATATACTATGAATAAGAGGGATTTTCTAAAGACAGGTATTGCAGGTGCAATAGGATTGATCAGTGTACCTGCATTAGCAAGAAGTAAGAATTTATTCTATTCCGGAAAAAAGGAATTCTTGTTGCCTGAGCTTCCTTATGCCTACGATGCTCTTGAACCCTATATAGACAAAGAGACCCTGATGATCCATTACAGCAAACACCATGCTGGATATACTGCCAAATTTAATGCTGCATTAAAAGATCTAACAACTGTTCCATCTACTGTCAGAGAAATACTTTCCAAAGCATCAGAATACAATGCTGCCATCATTAACAATGGAGGAGGTTATTTCAATCATAAATTGTACTGGAAATTTATGTCTCCTGATGGAGGTGGAGTTCCAAAGGGTCCTGTTGCTGATGCAATCCAAAAAGACTTTGGTACTTTTGAGAACTTTCAGGAACAATTCAGTACTGCTGCTAAAAAGCATTTCGGATCCGGTTGGGCATGGCTTATTTTCCAAAATGGAAAATTAAAAGTCACAATCACAGCCAATCAGGACAATCCTTTTATGGATACTCTCCCCGAAGAACAACAAGGTTTCCCTTTACTAAACATAGATGTTTGGGAGCATGCTTATTACCTGAAATACCAGAACCGGAGAGCTGAGTATGTCAATGCTTTCTGGAATGTTGTGAACTGGGAATTCGTTAACAAAAGATATGCAAGAGTTGCAAAATCGTAATGATTCCCTTGTTTTTTAGTACTTTCAAACATTCAAAATTCATTCTTATCGCGGCCTTTTTACTGGCATTTTGTATGTCTTTTTCTTATGAGCCTGTTCCGGAAGTCACAATACTCGAGAAAGTTTTTCAGTTCTTGATTTTAGTGATGACAATCCTGAATATGGTTTCAATTAAGCTAAAGCGTACAATAAACGAATCTTTTTTTTAACATTGTATCTTCCAAAGCAGGTAAAAGAACATGCTATTCATCATGAAAAAGATAGGTGCAATTCTTAGGTATTCAGCTCTTCTGGTATTCTTTATTTCGGGCGGGCAATCAGCATATAGCCAGAGTCATGATAATAATTTTCAGGTTTCTTTGTTAACATACGCTCCGGGAGACCAACTGTATTCAATATTTGGTCATAGTGCCATCAGGGTGAAAAATTCCATCACAAATACGGATGATGTTTACAATTATGGCACCTTCGATTTTGATGATCCTTCTTTCTATTTTGGATTTGTTCGTGGTAAATTAAGATACAGGCTTTCCAAAGTGCCCTTTGATCTTGTTCTTCAGCAAGTGCAGCTTGAAAATCGATCTCTGGTTGAAACACCATTAAATTTATCATTTTCTGAAAAAACAGAACTTGATCAATTGCTGCGTGTGAATTATCTGCCGGAAAATCGTGTCTATTTATATGACTTTTTGTACAACAATTGCTCAACCAAAATCATTGATATATTAAAAGAAGGTATTTCTGATAGTCTTGAATACAATCAACTTGCTATTCCCAAGAAAAGCTTTCGCAAATTGTTAGATCATTATTCGAGACAAAGGCCCTGGACAGATATCGGAATTGATTTTCTCATGGGTATTCCAGCCGATCGAAGAGCCAAAAGTGCAATGATTTCTTTTCTTCCTGATTATTTGCATCTATTCATTAAAAACATTCGCATCAAACAAGAATTCGGATTTGAAAAAAGTCTGGCTCACTCCGATATTATTCATTTTAATCATCAGGAACAAGCCATAAAGCCTGTAATTCAACCTGGTCCGATCTTATGGCCTATTGCTCTCATTTTGCTTATTTCCATTGTTTTTGGTACTTATATCTCCGGTTTTTTCAGAATATTCGAAAAATCCATTCTCATTATCTTCGGCAGCCTGGGGGTAATCATGATTGTACTTTGGATTGCAACCGACCATTACATTTTCAATTTCAATACCGATATACTTTGGGCAAATCCACTTCTTCTTTTCCTTGCTTTTAAGAAAAACTTTATCTCCCGTATGAAGTTAACGGTAATCCTCACTTACATGACAACTGCATTTGCCTTGTCTGGATTTATAACCACCATGGTGGTTGAGCGGAATCTAAACCTCACTGCACTCGCTGCTATGATCACCATCAGTCTGATCCATAAAATTTATATTTTCAGAAAAACGAACAACGATCCCTTTTACCATGTTAGTTAAAACAACATGATACGGAGGGATTTGACAGACCTTGCCATTCATTGCTTTGCCCTGTTTGTTTAAACGAG
>CAYQDZ010000025.1:0-22207 GCA_964416375.1 uncultured Bacteroidales bacterium | reverse complement strand
ATGAAAACCTTATAATATTTGAATCCATAAAATGAACTTCGAAGAAAGAAAAAGATATCCACTGAAAGATTACTATTCGAAAATTCACAAGAAATATGATCTTATCAACCGGCTATTTACCTTTGGTTTGGATAGAAAATGGAGAAAAGCTGCTGCCAGTATCTGTTTGTCATCTCATCCCCGGAAGGTTATGGACCTTTGTTGCGGAACGGGAGATATGGCCATAGAAATTGCACTGTTGTGCGAATCAAATGTGGAGATAAAAGGCTACGATTTTAGTGAGCAAATGCTGAGTATTGCAAAAAAGAAAGTTCAAAAAAGAAAACTGAAGAACATTGATTTTGTACAAGGGGATGCAGCAAAAATTCCATTTGGTAATACAAGCTTCGATTGCATTACCATTGCTTTTGGATTTAGGAATTTATGCTATGAAAATCCGGAATATAAAAACCATTTTCAGGAAATGAATCGTGTGCTTAAAGACAAAGGCAAGGTAATCATTCTGGAAAGCGGAATTCCGTCGAATTCTTTAGTATGGAGCATCTATAAGGTGTACCTTAGTTTCATCCTGATACCCCTGGGAGGCATAATTTCAGGAAACTGGAAAGCCTATAAATACCTGGCAAAATCGTCAGGAGATTTTTATGATGCTACGAAAATCGATTGCTTATTAAGAGAGTTTAACTTTAAACTAATTCAGGAGAGAAATTATTTACTGGGGGCTGCCAATTTATTCATTGCAGAAAAACAAGGCGAATAGGAAGATGCATTAATTTTATCAGTTTTTGTTATTAGGGGTTTTGTTATATTTGGGTTCAGATTGAAAATTTACATGCAATCAATATGACTATTGAGGAAATAAATAAGATATGTAAAGATACTTTTATAGGGTATCTTGATATTGAATTTCTGGAGTATGGAGATGACTATGTGACAGCCCGTATGCCCATTGATGAAAACAAATTGCAACCCATGGGTTTGCTGCATGGAGGGGCCTCACTGGCATTGGCAGAAACTGTGGCAAGTGCTGGTTCTGTTTTCCTGGTTGATGAAAAGAAATACAATGTGTTTGGTCTGCAGGTAACAGGTAATCATATTTCAACATTAAGTATAGGGGAAGTGATTGCAAGAGCTGAAATTGTACATAAAGGGAATTCGACACATGTCTGGGATGTAAAAATTTCTTCCAGCGATGGAAAACTTATTTCTGTTGCCAGAGTTACTAATATAATAATAGAAAAGGATCAATGAAATAGAATTTGATGAAAAGTGTTATTACTGAAACATATTCGGTTCTTAAGGCCATTTCGATCTGCCTGGAAAAACGACTGATATTTTCAATATACCGTTTGCCCGGTCAGAAGGAAATAACTCTTATCATTCAAAAAGATCAGGAACTCAAAGAACTGAACTGCCTGGATGATATTTCGGATCAGGGTGGATTTCTGATTGCTCCTTTTTCAAAGAATACAACGGACAAATGCTATTTTATTCGACCGGATATTATTGTTCGCAATACAATTACTTCGGAACAATTAAAAACAATACGGTCTATTTTAACAACTGATATCAATGGTGCCGGACAAATTTCCCCTGAAGAAACCTGCAAATCAGATTACCTGTTTCAAATAAGAAAAACCCTCAGGGAAATTGAAAAAGGGGAATACGATAAAGTAGTTCTTTCAAGGGTTAAAATAATTCCCGGAGCATTTAAATTGCATCTTCAAAAAATATTTGAATTATTGTGTGAATCCTATTCCAACGCTTTTGTATACTTATTTCGTTTTAAGGATCATTGTTGGATAGGAGCTACTCCTGAGCCTTTAATTTGCACCAGGGAAGATAAATTAAATACTGCTTCAGTTGCAGGTACCCGTCCTTACAGTGAAAACAATATGGACATTCAGAATTGGAACCACAAGGAACTTGTTGAACAGGAATACGTGACAGAAAACATTGAACATGTTTTGGGAGAATATCATATTCGTAATTACCATAAGAAAGGACCTTATACCAAAAAGGCAGGAAAATTAATACATCTGCGTACGGATTTTAATTTTACTTTTGAAGAAGCAGGAAATAATCTTGCGCCTCTTATCAGTGCTTTGCATCCCACTTCTGCAATTTGTGGTATGCCAACGGAAAAATCGCAGGGTTTTATTAAAGGAATAGAAAAACATAACAGAGAATATTATGCAGGCTATTTAGGCCCTGTTGGAATTGATGATCGACTGCAATTGTATGTAAACCTGCGATGCATGAAAGTACTTGATAATGAACTGGCCCTGTTTGTCGGAGGCGGAATTACAAATGAATCCGTTCCGGAAGAGGAATGGGAGGAAACTGAAATTAAAGCAGACACACTGCTTTCTGTTGTTCAGCAAATTCAATAAATGGTCCACCCCAAACAGCATATTACTGACCTAAGTGAGATTTGTTTTCATAGAGGAGTAAAATATGTTGTGATTTCTCCCGGTTCCAGGAATGCTCCCCTGATTGAAGCATTTCTCAGACGCTTCGGGGACCAATGCATCAGCATAGTTGATGAACGGAGTGCGGGGTATTTTGCACTGGGGCTGGCCCGCAATTCAGATTCACCCGTTGTCTTATTATGCACTTCCGGTACAGCAGTTTTAAACTATGGTCCGGCTTTGGCTGAAGCTTATTACCAGCGCATTCCTTTGGTAGCCATAACGGCCGACCGGCCTGAGGAATTGATTGATCAACAGGACAATCAAACCATCAGGCAGATAGGTGTTTTCCATAATATTGTGAAAGCAGGATACCATCTGCTGCAGAATATTCAATCTGAACATATGTTATCGAAAACACACAAAACAATCCATGATGCATTGGATATTTGTCTTTCTGAATCACGGGGGCCTGTTCATATCAATGTGCCATTGATTGAGCCACTCTACGATAGTCTGCCCGGGGTATCAGAAAAACTACATTGGGTAAAACCAAATACAAAGGAACCTGATTTCTCCTTTTCCGATGAACTCCGCGATACATTATCCAAGGCAAAGAATATTCTGCTCATTCATGGTCAGGATTTTCGGGACACTGATACACAATCAGCCTTGCGCTCTCTTTCTCAGAAAAACAGCATCCTCGTCATAGCAGAAAATATTTCCAATTCAACAGAGGGGAAAATTATTGCTTCTCCCGATTTGTTAATGGCTCATTCTGACCTGAATAAATTAATATCCCCTGATCTTGTAATGTATTCAGGGGGGCAGATCGTGTCGAAAAAACTAAAATCGTATATAAGGAATCTAAAGCATGTTGAGTGTTGGCGAATAGGAAAAGATGATTATGTGATCGATACCTTCCGAAAATCCAACCGGGTAATCATGTCACATCATGCCAGAGTATACAGTGCTTTGAATCAGATTTTACCTGACACCACAGAAAAACAATTTCAGAGTTCATGGCTGAAAGCAAAGGAGGAATCAAAGAAAAAAAGGAAAGCAATACTTCGAAAAATACTTTTCTCTGATTTAAAAGTCTTTCATCTTGTTCTGGAAGGGATGCCATCCGGTGTAAATATTGAACTGGGCAATAGCAGTGTAATTCGTTATTCTCAGATTTTTCCTGCCACCAGCAACAGTACCTACTATTCAAACCGTGGAGTTTCAGGTATCGATGGCTGCTTATCAGCAGCTTCCGGAACTGCTTATTCATCCGGTGAACTGACTATTGCAATCATAGGAGATCTGAGTTTTGTTTATGATTCCAATGCATTATGGAATAAAGAACTTGCTTCTAACTTAAGGGTAATTGTAATAAATAATGCCGGCGGAAACATATTTCAATTGATCGATGGGCCATCAGAAAAGCCGGGATTTAAAAAATTCTTTAAAGCGTATCATCCTGTTAACATACGAAAATTAGCTGAAGCATTTAATTTAGGTTATTTTTGTATTGAAAATGAGCACCAATTGAAATCAGTACTTCCGGAGTTTTATTCAAAAAATAAGAGAGCTTTGTTAATGGAAGTAAAAACAGATCACAAGCTTAACAAACTATCTTTTGATTTAATCATGGGCAAGAGATCTTCTATTGATAATCCCGAATAAAATCATTCTGTTATGATGAAAAATCGCAAATGGATACCAATTAAGGAATATGAGGAAATTCGGTTCGAATTGTTTGAAGGGATTGCTAAAATAACCATAAACAGGCCCCGTTATCACAATGCTTTTACTCCCGATACAACCAAAGAGATGTGCGAAGCTATGGTATACTGTCGTGAGAACCAGGAAATATCTGTTGTTATTCTCACTGGTGAAGGGGACAAAGCATTCTGTAGTGGCGGAGATCAAAATGTAAAAGGCTACGCCGGTTATATCGGTAAAGATGGTGTCCCGCGTTTGAACATTCTTGATTTACAAAAACAAATTCGCTCTTTGCCAAAACCTGTTGTAGCTATGGTCAATGGTTATGCCATAGGCGGGGGACATGTGTTGCATGTTGTATGCGATCTGACAATTGCTTCCGAGAATGCAACATTTGGTCAAACGGGGCCTAAAGTGGGAAGCTTTGATGCAGGATTCGGGGCATCGTATCTTGCAAGAATAGTAGGGCAGAAGAAAGCACGTGAAATCTGGTTTTTGTGTGAACAATATTCTGCACAGGAAGCTCTGGAAATGGGACTTGTAAACAAAGTAGTTGCCCTTGATGAGTTGGAGGAGGAGACCCTTCGATGGTGCAAAAAAATCATGGAGAAGAGTCCTCTTGCACTGCGTATGATCAAAGCAGGCTTAAATGCGGAATTAGATGGGCAATCCGGGTTACAGGAATTTGCAGGAAATGCAACAATGCTTTATTATATGACTGAAGAAGCACAGGAAGGCAAAAAAGCATTTTTGGAGAAACGTAAACCGGATTTTAAAAAATACCCAAAATTACCATGATAATTATACAGAGATGAATGCAGGAATCTGGTTGAAAGCTTTCAGGTTGAGAACGCTCCCTCTCGCTTTGTCGTGTTCAATATTGGGTAGTTTTCTTGCTTATGCTCAGGGTAATTTTCATTGGTTGATCTTTATTCTGTCGTCGCTGACAATACTCTTTTTGCAAATACTATCCAATCTGGCAAATGATTATGGGGATTCGATGCACGGTGTTGACAATGAAAAACGTTTGGGTCCTAAAAGAGTGACGCAATATGGAATGGTTACCCGAAGTGAAATGCGAAACATGATAATTGTATTCGTTATGTTATCTCTTTTTTCAGGGAGTACATTGATATTTATCGGATTGCATTCTATTGGGCACATACTGGTTTTCTTTGTGTTAGGTCTTTCAGCAATATTTGCAGCCATAAAATATACCGTCGGCAAAAAGCCTTATGGTTATCTTGGTCTGGGAGACTTATTTGTGTTTCTGTTTTTTGGTATTATTGGAGTTGCCGGCACCTATTATTTGCATACACAAACATTTAATTTGTGGATCCTGTTTCCGGCATCAACCATAGGATTATTAAGTTCCGGAGTGTTAAATTTGAATAATATGAGGGATATTGAAAATGATGAACGTTCAGGTAAAATGACCCTTGTTGTACGTTTGGGAGCAAAAGCTTCAAAATCCTATCATGCATTGCTGATCTCATTGTCATTACTGTTCAGCATGATCTACACCTTAAAATATTATGATTCTGTCTATCAATTTCTATATGTTCTTACTTTTCCTTTGTTTGTCCTTAATATCCGATTTGTTTTACAAAACACAGAACCTGTTGAATTAAATAATGAATTAAAGAAGCTTGCACTCAGTACTTTCGCATATTCAGTTACCTTTGGTATAGGAATGATTTTATAATGATAAAGGCCACTTCAAGATATTATGATTTTTTTTTCAACCGGCCAGCTGTGACATCCCGGGGGACTTATTTAAAAAAAACCGTTCATTTTCTTTTGTTGTATGACGACAGCAATCCTCTGGTTGTTGGAGTGGGAGAATGTTCTGTTTTTCCTGGTTTAAGCATGGATGATGTCGATGGTTTTAAAAAGAAACTTAACAGGGTTGTGGAACAAATTAATAGAGGCAAATTCAATATGAAGACAGCTTTGCATGATTGGCCTTCCCTTAATTTTGCAGTTGAAACTGCGCTGAGAGACCTTGAGAGTAAAGGAAGTAAGATTCTCTATCCTTCAGAATTCACTCAGGGAAAAGATGCAATTCCTATAAACGGGCTGATCTGGATGGGGGATAAAAAGGAAATGATTAAACAGATCAGAATGAAATTAAAAGAAGGTTTTAGATGCCTGAAATTAAAAATCGGATCCATTGACTTCAATGACGAATACGAAATACTTTCAAAACTTCGAAACCGATACAGTTCAGATGATCTTGAGATACGGCTGGATGCGAATGGTGCTTTTTTACCTAATGAGGTACCTGATATTTTGAATCAGCTTGCAGAATTGGAAATTCATAGTATTGAACAGCCTATTATGCCCTCGCAACTTGAAGAGATGGCAGTCATTTGTGAAAAATCGCCTGTACCTGTTGCTCTCGATGAAGAATTGATAGGCAAATATCCACGTGAAAATAAGAAACAATTATTAAAAATAATCAAGCCTCATTTTATTGTTTTGAAACCCGGACTGCATGGAGGGATTAAATCCTGTGAAGAATGGATTAAACTGGCTGATGAAATGTCTATTGGGTGGTGGATAACATCATCACTTGAAACAAATATTGGCCTGAATAGTATTGCTCAGTGGACGTATACACTTGATAATTCCGGGCCTCATGGATTAAGCACAGGAGCATTGTTCAAAAATAATATAGACTCACCTCTTGCAGTAACCGGAGAAAAGTTGTATTATTTCCCTCGCAATAAATGGAGTCTTTCATTATTCAACTATTATAATAAGGGATATGCAGACTAATTTTGATGGATTGTTATTAAACAATAAGATTATACCGATTGGTGATTTGACTGAGTTGTGCAGGGATGTATTGGATAACCGGAGCATTCCACAATGGGAGAAGAAAGTGTACGAGTTCATATTGGAATTGATAGATGAGAAAGAGTACATTTCACAGATGTCTTCCGGAACAACAGGAAAGCCAAAAAAAATACAAATTTCAAAAGAATCAATGATTCACTCGGCACGAAACACCTGTGATTTTTTTAAATTAAAATTCGGACAAACTGCTTTGATGTGCCTTCCCATTGATTACATAGCAGGTAAAATGATGATTGTCAGGGCATTTGTTGGAGGATTGAATTTACTTCTTACTGAGCCCAGCAGTATGCCCGATATAAGTGGTTTTAAAAGAATTAATTTCTGTGCCATGGTACCGCTGCAAGTGTATAATTCACTAAATAGTGTTGAAACATTGCGCAGAATAGACAAATTGATTATTGGAGGCGCAGAAATCCGGGATGAGTTGGAAGTTATGCTTCGTGATCTGACCATTGAGGTTTATGCTACTTATGGCATGGCTGAAACCTGCTCGCATGTTGCTGTAAGACGATTAAGCGGAACAGAATATGAAAGATTCTACATGGCTATGCCTGACGTAAAGTTTCATGTTGATGATAGAAATTGTCTGGTTATAGAAACAAAATATCTGAAAAATAAAGTGATTACAAATGATGTGGTGGATCTGATCGATAAAAACAGCTTTAGGTGGATAGGCAGATTCGATAATCTGATTAATTCAGGTGGAATTAAAATAGTACCGGAAGAAGTGGAGGCTGTTATCTCAAAATCCACAGGTATGGATTGTGCAGTGGTTGGTTTACCTGATAAAAAATTAGGGCAGAAACTCGTACTTGTAATAGAGAAAGGCGGGAGTGAAGTTACGGAAGATGAAATCATGTCTACTCTTAAGAATGATCTTCCTAAACATTTGCAGCCGAAAGAAGTAGTATATGTTGATGAACTTCCCCGGAACCATGCTTTTAAGGTAGACAGATACAAACTTCTGCAACAATTTCAGTAAATAGCTTTTAAAGCGACTTTACAAATTTCTTCAGCATGTCTTGAATTTCCATTGCAGTATCTCTGAGTAAGTGGTTGTCAACTGCTTGCATGGATGCAATCGGATCAATCACAGATACCTCCACCTGATTTTCTCCTTTATCCTGGATTACAACATTACAAGGCAGCATCAAACCAATATGTTCTTCCATAGAAACTGCTTTATAGGCATGTTTGGGGCTGCATGCTCCCAAAATCTTATAGCGTCTGAAATTGATATTCAATTTTTCTTTAAATTTTTTATGCATTTCCAGTTCAGTGACAATCCCAAATCCGTGATCTTTGAGTTTTTGTTCTACATATGCATGGGCTTCATCATATGATTTGTGAATGCTTTTAGAAAAATAGTAACTCATCGTATTAAGTTTTTTGTGCAATCATTCGTATTACGCATGCTTCACCCTGATGTAAGTCACCCTCATCGAGCATTATGGTACTTTCTTTCAGCGTTTCAATTTTTAAAGATTGAAAATCTTTCTCAAGTGTTTCCGCTGAGTAAAGCATACCAGAATCTTTTGGACCTCCTGTACCAACATGTAACTGATTTTTGGAAAAGACTTCGAGTATAAGTTTACCTTGTTGTGACATACTATCAAGAGAATCTTTAAAAAAAGAATTTGGAGATTTCCCATAAATGTATTCTTTTACAGAATAAGGTTTGTTCCAAAATTCTTTCATTTGGTTTTCTTTTTCTGAAGATAATCCTTCACTGAATCACCGATCAGATATCCAATCAGACCACCGGCAATTACACTTGTGTGCCAATTGGAGGTAATAGGACAGGAACCTGTTTTGCAGCCAATGATTTTCCAGTAAAGAAAACCTCCTAACAATCCCATTGCTGAAATGAGTATGCTAATAAAATATTTTTTGAAAAATTGCTTCATTAGTTGACTTTCAATACATCACCAATTGCTTGTTTGAATGTTTCCTTGGGCAATGCCCCCATAGCCATTTGCGGCTCTCCATCAACCGGCACAAAAAGTAAACTTGGGATGCTTTGTATTCCGAACATGGAAGATATTTCACGCTCCTGTTCCGTATTTACTTTAAATATGTCAAGTTTTTCACCGTATTCTTCCTTCAACTCTTCCAGAATGGGACCAACGATCTTACAGGGACCACACCAGTCGGCATAAAAGTCAATGATTGCAGGTCGTTTGCCTTCAAACTTCCACTCTTTGTTTGCTTCAAAATTAAATACTTTTTCTTTAAAACTGTCCTTTGTTAAATGTTCAAATGTCATGGTATTATGTTTTAAATATTATGTAATTTTCACAAAGAAAATCAAAAAACGTACCAAAGCATATAAATATATAGATATATACATATAATTGATCTTCATTTTATTTTCAAGCCTTTACACATAGCGAATTACAGAAGTCTTAATTCATAGTTTCTTACAGACTGACAGATTGGTTAACAATTCAACAGAGATTTGGTTTAGAATTACCTTTGCATGCCAAAATGACTCTTTTTTCAGAGAAACGGATCAGGTTTTGTTTTGTATGTTTGTTAAACATCATCTATTTTGTTAATACAAATGAATACTAAAACATTCAAACTTACCGGCAATTATATTGAATTAATTAAACTTTTAAAACTATTACATATTGCCAAAAGCGGAGCGCATGCGAAATTCATGGTTGAAAATGGAGAAATTTTACTGAATGATAAAATGGAAATTCGAAAGCGGGCAAAATTAAGATCGGGAGATATTATTGAAACCGGGGATTATAAGATTACAATACAGTAGGAGTATTAAAAAGTCAAAGTAAATATTGTTTCTTTATCCAGTTTTAAAAGCACTATTATTGGCTTGGTTGTGTTATCCGGATAAGAACTTGTTGAAGATTAATTATCAAATGAGCAGTTATTAACCAATTAAGAAATTGTGAATTTAATTTCAGACGAGTATTATTAGCCACGAAGTGGTTGTATTTGAATAACCGTCCCTGTTTAGGGGACGGATTGCAGTATGTTGTCTTATAATATCCCCAAAGGGGGTAAATTAATATATCATACCATGTCAAGTTATCGCCAGATTCTTTATCATATTGTTTATGGTACAAAAAGAAATGAGAAAACACTTTTAACAGAACATAGAAAAGAACTGTTCGCATATATTATGGGAATAATTAAAAATAAAGGTTGCCATGTATACCGTATAAATGGCATGGAAGAGCATGTTCATTTACTTACCGATTTACACCCAAGTATTGCCTTAGCTGATTATATTAGAGATATAAAAACATCTACTTCCCTATGGCTTAAACAGAATAAGAAATTTCCTGCTTTTAAGGGATGGGCAGAAGGGTATGCGGCTTTTACATACTCTAATAGAGATAAAGAAATGATTATTAATTATATAAAGAATCAGCATGAACATCATAAGAAAGTTACATTCAAGGAGGAACTTATGAATTTACTCGTTGAGCAAGGAATCGAGATTGATGAGAGATATTTTCCATAAGATAGTAATTCAACCCCGCAAAGCGGGGCTGTTTAATTAGGGATTGATAACCACCACTTTATAAGTGGTGGTTAATCAAATTCTACCCTTTCAGGGTAGCATTATTTTCGATTTATGTTATTTGTTATTCTGGGTGCTGGAATGCATAAAAAATATAAACTTAACTTAGATCAAGAGATATAATTAGAACTGAAAACCGCGATAACAATCAGAAGGTCAAAGTAAATATTGTTTCTTTATCCAGTTTTGAATGTGCCGTTATTGTTCCATCATGCAGGCGCATTATTTGGCGGGATAAGGACAGGCCAATACCTGAACCGGCAGTTTTGGTAGTGAAGAAGGGAATAAAGATTTTTTCAAGTACCTCAGGCAATATTCCGGGACCATTATCAATAACCTGAATTGTGAACCGGCCTCTTTTGTTGTAGTATGCATTCATATGAATTACTCCGTTATTTTTCCCTTTAAGAGCATGCATAGAGTTTTTGACCAGATTAATTAATATTTGTTCAATTAACTGTTCATCAGCGGTAATTTCCAGCTTTGGAGGCTCAATACTTTCTGTTAATTTTATGTTCTGTTTCTTTAGTTCTTTTTCATGCAATAGCCTGATGTTTGAAAACAACCCGGCAATCTTGAATATTTCAAAATTTGGTTTGGGAATACGGGTCAGATTCCTGTAAGTATCTACAAAATGCAGCAGGCCATTGCTTCTTTTGTTGATTGTTTGGATAGCCTTTCTCATTTCCGTCAGGTTTTCATTATCCACCATGGTTTGTCCTGATCCGCTATAAGGGTATTGTATTAATAGATTATCAAGTGTGGCCGATAAACTGGATATAGGTGTAATTGAATTCATTATTTCATGCGTTAAAACCCTGATCAGTTTTTGCCAGGCTTCTGTTTCCTGTTCTTCCAGTACATGTTGAATATCTTTAATGGTTACGAGTGTAATCAGCTTATCTTTCACTTTTATTGTGGTGGCATAAATAGCCAATTGGAGAAAGTCATCCTCATCATACACTTTAACCAGCTCACTTTGTCCGGGTTTGATCCTGAATAAAACTTCAACCAGATCCTTGCTTAGTTTTTCCAGTCCTCTGATATTTGTCAGGCCTGATACCTGGAAAAGCTTTTTAGCAGCTTTATTTATCAATTCAACGGTTCCATCATTCTGGAAAGCAATAAGGCTGATGTCGATGTTTTGAAGAATCGTTTGCAGGTAGTAAAAGTGTTCTTCTTTTTCAGAGCGCACACGCTGAAAATCATGAATAACTTCATTGAAGGCGGTATTCAATTCGTCGAATGATGATCCTAAACCTTCCATTTTAAAGGTCCTTGTGAACTCATTAAACCGAATGGAATCAAGAAAAGATGTCAACTCCCTGTTTGTTTTGTCAATGTATCTGACTATGGATGATACTTGAAAAATAATGGCTGCACCCACAATAATAGGCGTGAAAAAGTAGTCGGTGGAAAAAGAGTAATAGAATAAAAAAATGGAAGCTGTAAGGAGAATTACTCTGACTATAAGGTTAAACCTGAAATTTCTAAAGATCATATTTTTCCATTCTTCGATACAGTGAAGTTCGGGTTAATCCAAGCTCTTTAGCAGCCTGAGTAATATTTCCCTGGCTCTGCTTCAGTACCCTGACAATAATTTTTTTTTCAACATCATCCAGGTTATAAGTTTCCAAAGCCACATCCTCTTGTTTTTTCTTTGATGCAGAAAAAAAGAAATCATCCTGTTCAAGTGTGTTTGATTCACACATGATTACAGCTCTCTCAAGAGCGTGTTGTAATTCTCTGACATTTCCGGGCCAGGCATAGTGATTCAGTTTGTTCAGTGCTGACTGACTTATTTTTGAAATGTTTTTCTTGTATTTCTTGTCATAAATTTTCATGAAATGATTTGAAAGAAGAGTGATGTCACCGGTTCGCACGCGCAACGGGGGAAGGTGAATCTCAACCGTGTTGATACGATAGAGAAAATCCTGCCGAAATTTTTCTTCATCAATCATTTGGTGGATATCATTGTTTGTGGCGCATATTAATCTTACATCAATAGTTGTTGGTTTAACAGCACCCACTTTGACAACCTCTCGTCGTTCGATAACTGTAAGCAATTTTGCCTGTGATGCTAAGGACAGATTTCCTATTTCATCGAGGAAAAGTGTGCCTTTTGATGCTACCTCAAATCTGCCGGGTTTATCATTTTTAGCGTCGGTAAAAGCTCCTTTAACATAACCAAATAACTCACTTTCAAACAGAGTTTCTGTAATGGATCCCATATCTACGCTGACAAAAACTTCATCTTTTCGTTGTGAATTTCTGTACAATGCTCTGGCTACAAGTTCTTTTCCTGTTCCGTTTTCTCCCAATATCAGTATATTGGCATCGGTTTGGGCTACCTTATTGATGGTATCAAAAACCTCCTGTATTTCAGGTGAATGGCCGACAAATTCATGGAAGGGTTTATCAATGATGTTACTGAGCTCTTTTTGTCTGGAGCGTAAGTGTTTTGCTTCTACTCTGGATTTTCTCAGTTGAATTGCCGAAGATACTGTGGCAAGCAATTTCTCGTTTTGCCATGGCTTTAGAATAAAATCTGTAGCACCGGCTTTTATTGCTTTTACTGCTTTTTCAGCATCCCCATAGGCTGTTATAAATACCACTACAGCGTTTGTATCAATCTCCAATACCCTGCTTAACCAGTCAAATCCTTCCTGGCCACTGCTGGCGTCCTTCGTAAAATTCATATCCAGAAGAATAACATCATAATCTTCTGAATTCAACAACTTCGGGATATCTTCAGGATTGCTGGTAGTGGTTATGAGTTCAACATTTGATTTTAGTAGTAACTTTAAGGCAAAAAGTATATCTTCATTGTCATCAATTGCTAATATTCGGCCTGATTTTTCTGCCATATATTGAAATCTAAAAATAAAAAACACACCTGGTGGAACGAACTTATCAAAAGTAAGTATTTATTTTTAATTGTTCGGAATCGTACTGTTTTTGTAGCATTTTCGTACAACCTTTTATTCAAATAAATGACATAAAACACACAAATACAATAAGATAATGTCTATGGCACGAAAAATGAACAATCATTTAAGATTTACCATGTTTTAAAGCTAAATATGTTACGCACTGAAGAACTTACAAAATCTTTCAGATCTGATGATGTTGAAACCCTTGCATTGAACAGAGTGAACCTTGCTGTTGAATCTGGTGAATTCGTTGCAATTATGGGACCTTCAGGTTGTGGAAAAACCACTCTGCTGAATTTATTGGGTCTCCTTGATAAGCCAACATCAGGAAAATACTGGTTTGATAATCAGGAAGTATCACAGCTTAGTGAAGTGAAGAGAACCAAATTGCGCAGGGGTAAGATAGGATTTGTTTTTCAAAGCTTTAACCTGATTGAAGAACTTACAATATACCATAACATTGAACTGCCATTATTGTATATGGGCGTTTCGGCATCTGAAAGGCGTAAGAGGGTTCATCATGTGCTTGATCAGATCAAAATTTCGCACCGAAGAAAAAATTATCCTCAGCAACTCTCAGGGGGGCAGCAGCAACAAGTGGCCATTGCAAGGGCTGTGATATCGAATCCAAAAATTATTCTCGCTGATGAACCAACAGGAAACCTGGATTCGGTAAACGGAGAAGCGATCATGAATCTGCTTTCACAGCTTAACACTGATGGAACAACAATAGTAATGGTAACACATTCACCTGCTGATGCAGACAAAGCACATCGGATCATTCAATTATTTGATGGTCATATAGTAACAGAGAACATTAGAAAAGCCATGAAAATCGGTTAACCATGAAAGAGGTTTGTATTCCACTTGTTGACATAAATAAAAACGATATCGCTGAAGTAGAAGTCAGGATTCCAAAGCGAAGACGGGTATGGAAATATCGGGTTGAAAGTTTTCATATTTCTGAAAAGTCAAAGGAAGATTCAGATATTGAAAAAAGAATCAAAAACCTTCGGGACAGGATAAGTGAGTATGACCCTGACTGGGAATTGATCCAGATTTTTGATTCGGAGAATGCATCTGGTTACGTTCAAATATTATATCGGTACAAAAAATAAATCATATTCACTCAATAAATAGTTATACCATGAAAATTAAGTATTTACTCCTTTTTTCATTTGCCTTTTTACAATTGCAGAGCTATTCACAAACAAAATGGACTCTGGAAGATTGCATCAATTATGCACATGCAAACAACTTACAAATAAAAAGACAGGAATTACAGGCAAAGATTGCCAATGTTGATCTATTGCAGTCATATACTAACATTTTACCGGATTTAAATGGGAACCTTAGCAGAAACTATGGCTTTGGTCGCCAGATAGATCCCTTTACCAATGATTTTATCTTGGAGAACTCGGTATCTGATAATTATAGTATTTCATCAAGCATGAGTCTTTTTAACGGCCTGCAAAACTATAATAATATCAAAAGCAACAAATATGCAACTCTTGCAGCAATTCAAAACGTTGAAAAAGAAAAAATTGAGAACACATTCAGTATTTCATCCGCTTATCTTGAGATTCTTTTTCAGAAGGAACTTCTGGAAGTTGCCAAAAACCAGAAAGAAATAACCGTCCTACAGGTTGATCGTACTGAAAAACTTTTGACTGCAGGAAGCGTAGCTAAGGGTGATTTACTTGAAATGCAAGCTCAGCTGGCTAATGAAAACCTGAACATAACCAATTCTCAAAATCAACTGAATTTATCAATTCTGAATCTTTCGCAGCTACTTGATCTTGATTCAATAGCTAATTTTGATATTGTAGTACCAGATACGATCGATCCAAACATAATAACTTTAATTCCTTCAGTTTCAAATGTATATATTGAAGCTTTGAGCTATTTGCCTCATATAAAAAGTGCTGAATATCAATTAAAACGAGATGAAGGACAACTGGCTGCCCAGAAAGGGAAAAGAAGTCCGATGATATATCTTTCAGGTAGCATTTACACGGGTTATTCAGATCAGAGAACATTACTTAATGTGAATGATCCTTTTGAACAAGAAATAGGATATGTTCAGAGCAATCCGGAGCAAAGTATTGTAACTCCTGCCTTCGGTACGGAAGACTATTCTTATTCAAAGCAATTTAAGGATAATATAGCCCAATCTTTGAGCTTAGGAATCAATATACCTATTTTAAACAGATGGGAAGTTAATAATAATATAAGCAGAGCGAGGATCCGGCTGGAAGATTCCCAGTTTGAACTGGATCAGGTGAAACAACAATTGTTTAAAAATATTCAGCAGGCACATAATGATGCAGTATCTGCAAGGGAAAAATACAACTCTGCAATTGAAGCAGTAAAATCGAATAAGGAATCATTCCATTACACCCAACAGAAATTTAATGTAGGAATTGTAAATTCAGTGGAATACAACATTTCAAAAAACAATTATATCAAAGCAGAATCAGATCTGCTGCAAGCAAAATACGAATACATTTTTGCCGTTAAGATCCTGGATTTTTATCGGGGAATACCCATTACACTCTAACCGGGAAAAAAGAAAGAAGAGAGAGACCTGTAATCAAATGATTACAGGTTTTTTTCGAAGCATGTATAAGGTATTTTCTGAAACGATGAATGGAATTCACCTGCAAATTCATATTTTTTGGTTTTAAAAAAAATATTATCGACAGGATAACTATCCAAAACATCCAATCTGATACCTAAAAATTTATTCTCTTTAGCATAATTTTCGGCAAATCCAATCAATTGCTCGGCGATGTCTGTATCTTTCCAAATGGGATGTACTGTAAAACGCTTGATGTACAGAATTTTATCTGATTTTCCTTTCCAACTAATTTCTTTGTATTCATCAGGAATTTCATGAGAAAGATTGATCATGCCCTTGGCAATTCCTAAATCTGTAAAAACATACAGTGAGCCACTCTCAATATCCTGTCTTAAAATTTCCCATCCGGGATATGCATTATTCCACTGCTTCAAACCGTTCTGGTTCATGTCATAAATACAATCCTTGAGAAGAAAAAGAACATCTAACAAATCATATAGTGACGCTTGTTTTATTTCCATGTGAAATCAGACTAACCCTGTTAGAAAATCAAATAAATAGGATATTAAATTTAATAAAGATATTATAAAATCATTTGTGTAGGTGAAATATTTTGTAAATGTATATGCAATACAATCGTTTTACAAGAAATTCGTTTATATAATAATTAGTTCATCAAAGTATTTACATTTGCAAAAATCATCATGAGTAGATATAATAAAATACTGTGTTTTGTAAGTCTGACAGCAATTCTTATCCTTGGATGCAAAGAGGAAGAGTTGATAAAAGAAAGCAGTGCCCATTTGTATTTTTCCACAGATACTGTATATTTTGATACCATTCTAACGTCTTTGGGTTCAGTTACCAGGAGATTCAAAATATATAATTTACATGAGCAGGCTATTGAGATTTCTGATTTGTACCTGGCAAAAGGTTCATCATCTTTTTTCAGACTGAATGTTAATGGTGAAAAAGGGAATCGTCATAAAAACATAGTGATACCTGCTGATGATAGTATTTATGTGTTTGTTGAAATAACTCTGGATCCTTTGGATGCCAGCAATCCTTTGATAGTGAAAGATTCAGTGATTTGCCTGACCAACGGAAATTTTCAGGATGTGAAATTAATGGCATACGGACAGGATGTTAATTTTTTCAGAAACGAAATCATAAAAACACAAACATGGAGCAGTGAGAAACCATACCTGATTGTTGACAATCTTATTATTGATTCAACGGAAGTATTAACGATTGAACCCGGTACAGTAATATACCTTCACAATTATTCCAGTCTTGTTGTTTGGGGCAGACTGGAAGCTAAAGGTACATTTGAAGATCCAATTCTTTTTACCAGTGCCAGATTTGACGGGGAGTATGAAAACTCAGCCGGGCAGTGGGGTACAATTTACATTCACCCCAGAAGCACCGGCAATTTACTTGAGTATGTTACAATTAGGAATGCTAATGCCGGCCTGCAGGTTGGGTATCCGGATGCAGACACAAAATCTTCTGTTGTACTTCGCAATTGTATGATTCTCAATTCAGCCTCTCTGGGTATTTATTCTTTTGGGGGCACAATTACAGCTTACAATACCATTGTAGCTGATTGTGGTATGATGGCTCTGGGTTTGTTTATGGGCGGTAATTATAGTTTTTACCACTGTACCATTTCGAATGTTTCGGCTTATTATCCCGGATATTACCAGGGTGGATATAAGGGTCGCTCATTTCCATCACTTTACTTTTCAAACTATTACGACTGGATAGATTTGGATGAAGAATTCAGAATTATTGATGTATCACTTGAACGGGATCTGAACCTGAACATATCGAACTCAATTCTTTATGGTGTTCGGGCTCAGGAAGTATACAAAGATAGTATTAGCTCGTCAGAGTTCAATTTCTATTTTGATCATTGTCTGATTAAAAACCACATCGATTCATTGAGTTACGACGATGCTGAACATTTCAATTCAATTGTCCTGAATGAGAACCCAAACTTTGTAAATGACAGCATTGTGCATGGTGAATATAATTTTCAATTGGATACTCTCTCTCCGGCAAAAGATTCTGCAGACATCCTGATTATTCAGGAAAATCCATTGTTGGAATACGATTACACGGGGAATAGCCGGATCGCTGATGGCCCGCCCGATATAGGTGCATATGAGCGCTATGAATAAAATACGATTTTATTTCCTCGGTTTTTTTCTGTTTGTTTTGTGTATTCGGTTTGGTTCAGCGCAAATTGTACCTGATCACAATGCATCGGACAGAGGCGATTTACGAATTCTATTTTATAATGTAGAAAACTTCTTTGACACCAAAGATGATAGTTTGTACGATGACAATGAATTTTTACCCGGAAGTGAAAAAAAATGGACTGATTCCAGATACCACAGGAAAGCATTGAATATCTTTAAGACCATTGCAGCAGTGGGTGGGGAACACCCTCCTGAAATCATTTGCCTGGCCGAAGTAGAAAATGCCCGTTCACTGAAAAAATTGTGTTTGCATACCCCTTTGAATAAATATGAGTATGAAATAGTACATTATGAATCACCTGATCGCAGAGGAATTGATGTTGCTTTGATCTATGATAAAAGTAAAGTTAAAGGCATAAGATCAGATAAATTCCGGATTTTTTTCCCGTTTGAAATCAGTGGAACCACTCGTGACATCTTGTATTTTAAAGCCCTGGTAAATACAAGGGATACGCTTCATATTCTCATAAACCATTGGCCTTCCAGAAGAGCGGGGCAAAAAAAGTCTGAACCCAAAAGATTGCATCTGGCCAGGATACTGCGGTCGAAAATTGACTCCATTCTGGCCATTGATTCCTGTGCAAACATAATTGTTACGGGCGATTTTAACGACGAGCCTTCCAACAGAAGTCTCAGGGAAACACTTGATGCACGCGATCCGGAAATTCCGGTTCATTGCAATACATTATACAACCTGTCAGCTCATTTGAAAGCCGGATGCAAATGTGGCACATATAAATACAGGGGAATCTGGAATATGCTGGATCAGTTTATTGTATCTGGAAATTTACTGAAAAGCAGTTCGCCGGTTACAACCTGCCTGAATTGTATTTACATTGCTGATTATAATTTTCTATTACGGGAAGATGAAAAATATGGGGGATGGAAGCCTTACAGAACATATCTTGGCCCGTATTTCCAGGGCGGATTCAGCGACCATTTGCCTGTCTATCTTGACTTGTATTACTAGTATTTCCAGAAAATCAGGCTTTTACAAGCAGTATAACAAGAGGATTTCTAAATTATCCTGCGAATTAAAAACAGACAGACAGATCAACCGGTCTTTCATCATTGTATTTACAATTTTATGGATCAGAATGAAAGCAATACAAAGGAAATCAATTGCAGTTATCAGCCTTTTATGCTATCTGGCAGCAAATGAAACCAATGTATTATGGCCAGAAATCTCTAAAAGAAAAATGTATTTCCTATTTGTACGCCGGTATAACTTAGATCAGGATTAGTATAAATGTATCCCATCCCTATTAAATCCTCATTTTTATCTTTGATAAAGTTCACGGTGATGAAAGGTTCAATGGCCCATTTGCTAAACCTTAGCATGACACCGGCCTGACCCGAAAATCCTAAGCAATTCCCTTTCAGATCATTTCCGTCTGCGTTGTTAAATTTTAAAGTACTCCAGTTTATTCCGGGACCAAAATAAACGGAAAGCCTTTTACCTGCCGGAATATGTAAATTGAATTTAAGAGCTGGTGTGAATCGATTAAAAGAATAAAAATCGGTTTCACCAGTATTTGCTACCGAAATAAACTTAGGTGCAAAAGCACCCTCTACCTCAAGCTGCAATTCAGTATATTTTGAAAAGAAAAACGATCCTTTCGCATTCAGCACATAATACATGATTATATTGTAAAACCCAAATTCTTCTTGAGCACCACTATAATTATTTTCAATGATGGTATTGACATCTGCCGGATTAAAAAATCCAAATCCGATTCCTGCTCCAAAATAAAAAAGTTTTGGTTCACTTTGGGAGTGTCCTTGCAGGCTTAAAAAAGTAATGATAAGAGTAAGAAGTATTGTACGTTTCATAAGTATAGATATTGGTTGGATTAATACTATTTTTATACAGCTTGGTGAATGAAGCCATGAATATACTATAATTTTTAATTTCTGTCAAAATCGGCGCTTGATTACATGTTCACATCATACATGATAAATTACTGATTTATATTCTATTATTGTATTGAAATGATCCATGATCATGATTCGTTACAAACTAGTTTTCACATTCAGTATTAGAATAAATTGCTGATAAAGTATAGACCACTCGAACGGTCTATAGCCAAAGCGGGGGCTTAGTTTTATGGATTTTCAATAATCAACTTGATTTCATTAAGCCTGTTTCCATGCCCTTATTCATCATATATTCATAAGCCTCTTCATAGTTGTTATGAATCTCACCTTCGAGAATTGCTTCTTTGATAGCATTTTTTATGACTCCAACTTCCCGGCAAGGGCCAATATGGAAAGTCTTCATGATCAGTTCCCCACTGATGGGGGGTTGGAAATTGCGAACAGCATCTTTTTCTTCAATTTCTTTTAATTTCTTTCTTACCAGTTTAAAATTGGTCATGTACTGTTTCACTCTGGCATCATTCTTTGATGTAATATCCGCTTCACACAACAGCATCAGGTCGTCGATATCATCGCCTGCATCGAACAAAAGTCTTCTGACGGCACTGTCTGTTACTTCCTCCTGGGAAAGTACAATGGGCCGCAAATGAAGCCTCACCAGTTTTTGTACGTATTTCATGGAATTTCCCAGGGGCAGTTTTAGCTGTCGAAATACTTTTGGAATCATTTTAGCACCCAAGAAGTCATGCCCGTGAAATGACCATCCGCTATCGGGTTCAAAACGTTTTGTTGCAGGTTTGGCAACATCATGCAATAATGCAGCCCAACGCAGCCATAGGTTGTTTGATTTTTTTGCCACATTATCCAGCACCTTGATGGTATGATAAAAGTTGTCTTTGTGGGCTTTCTTGTCAATTTTTTCTACTCCTTTCAGATTCTGAATTTCAGGAAGTATGATGGAAAGCAATCCTGTACTTTCAAGCAGTTTAAATCCTGATGATGGTTTGGAGGCAGCCATCATCTTATTCAATTCATCTACGATACGTTCTTGCGATACGATCTTAATTCTTTCTTTATTTTTTGCAATAGATTTCAATGACAGCTCGTTAATCGTAAAATGCAATTCTGTGGCAAAACGAATGCCACGCAACATTCTCAGAGGGTCATCAGAATAGGTTGTGTCGGGGTCAAGGGGGGTGCGTATGATTTTATTCTGCAGATCATTCCAGCCATTAAAAGGATCGATAAGTTCGCCAAATGCTGATTTATTCAATGACAGTGCTAAAGTATTGATGGTAAAGTCGCGCCGCTTCAGGTCATCTTTCAGTGTGCCGTCTTCTACAACAGGTTTGCGTGAATTGCTCCGGTAAGATTCTTTTCTGGCACCTACAAATTCTATCTCAAAATCATTGTATCGAAGCATGGCAGTGCCAAAGTTCCTGAAAACATTCACTTTAATTTTTCCAAGTCGTGAGGCGACCATGTTGGCCAGGTCAATACCGCTTCCAAGTACAACAATATCTATATCTTTCGATGGTCTTTCAAGCATCAGATCACGTACAAAACCACCAATAACGAAACAGGAAAGATTTTTTTCTTCAACAATTTCTGATATGAGGCCAAAGACAGGATGTGTAAGTTTACTCTTCATCAGCAGATTTAATGACTGCAAAAATACAAATCTTAATTTTATAGTATGTGTAATTGGTTTATTAAACAGACATGAGATTTGAAAGACAAAAGATACAAGACAAAAGATACAAGACAAAAGATAAAAGTAAAAAAGTATTAAGTATTGAGTATTGAGTATTGAGTATTGAGTATAAAACATTTAGAAACAAGCAACTTCTCAACTCCTCACCTTCCCATTTTCTCATCAACTCATCAACTCATAACGGAAGAGTTATCCAATAAGATCTTTGTGAGTTTTCGTGCTTTCGTGTTTTTGTGGCTGATAGGGTAACCTGTTTCTGCTACAAAGGCTCTAAGAATCAAAGAATTCGCCAAAAACCCAA
>CAYQDZ010000024.1:0-22342 GCA_964416375.1 uncultured Bacteroidales bacterium | reverse complement strand
TATTTAAGGATTTATTATTTTTACAATTCAAATGGCACGATTTTCAAAACAAACTGCCGGATTACGATCTTCAGCCATCAGGGATCTGATGGACCTGGCAACAAATCCGGATATCATTTCTTTTGCAGGGGGTATGCCAGACAATGAACTGTTTCCTATCGCCGAAACCGATCGCATACTGTGTAATCTGAGTCCCGGTAAAAAACAAACAGCTTTTCAATATGGTCCAACGGCGGGTTTGCCCTCATTGCTGGAATCACTGTCTGAGTTTCTTAAAAAGAAAGGACTTCCTCTGGCGACCAATCGCTTAATGATCACCACAGGATCTCTTCAGGCCATTAACATACTGGCAAAAGTATTTATCGATCCGCAGGATGAGATCCTTGTTGAAAATCCGTGTTTTATCGGAGCTCTGTCAGCTTTTACATCCTATGGGGCAAAGCTGAAAGGCATTCCTGTTGATGCAGATGGCATTTCTGTTTCTTTGCTGAGAAAGTACCTTGAAGGTGAATTCTTGCCTAAGCTTCTTTATATCACCCCGTATTTCCATAACCCGGCAGGTATTACCTACAGTGTTGAGCGGAAATTGGAACTGATTCAGGCATTGCACCATAAGGATGTGCCCCTGATCGAAGATGATGCCTATGGCGATTTGTACTTCAACGAATCGGATAAAGAAAGACTTACACCCATTAAAGCCCTCAATCCCGAAGGCATCGATGTTTGCTATACGGGTTCCTTCTCTAAGATATTCGGACCTGGCCTTCGTCTGGGATGGATGCTGGTACCTGAAGAAATTTATGAGAAATGTGAGCTGGTAAAACAGTGCTTTGATGCGTGTTCACCCAGCTTTACACAGGTACTGGCCGATGAATTCATTCGCTCGGGAGAAATTTATACTTACATCAAAAGGACAAGAAAAGAATACAAAAACAGGGCAGAAGCCATGGTTTCGGCCCTTCATGAATGCATGCCTGCTTATGTGCGGTATACAGAACCACGCGGAGGATTCTATTTGTGGCTCGACCTGCCCGAAGATGCTGATTCTACTGAAATACTGAAGCTTGCTATTGAAAAGGGTGCCGTTTTCATTGTCGGGAAAACTTTCGATCCTGATGATCGCCGTAACAATTGCCTGCGACTTTCTTATTCCAACACTTCGGAAGATGAAATCAGGCGGGGAATACAAATTGTGGCTGATGCCATCCGGGAAATTTGTGGTTGATATTAGAAATCAACACCAAACAAAAAATCTGGGTTTAGTTTCGAAACTTTTTCTCAAGTACCTCCATCAAATAGTTAAAATGTTTCTGGTTACGAACCTGTACTTGTATCTTATAGTTATAGTATTTCTCATCTTCACTTACAAATTTAACATCCGGCTGCTTATTGCTGATGCGCCAGGGAGATGTTATCAAAACACTTCTTATAGCATCTTCAGTTGACTTAATACTTTCCTTTTTACCTGTATTGAGAGTATACGAATTTTCTTCAAAGGTTTTCGTACTGGTCTTTTGTGAAATAATTTCATTACTCAATCTGGAATAGGGAACTCTTAACACTTTTCCTTCTTTTGTATTGATAGAGATATGTGTTAAAAATAAAGCTTCAACTTTGCCTGCTACATCTCCAAACTGTACATAGTCTCCTTCTGCAAAATTATTTTGCACCCTGAAAATAATCCCGGCAATAAAATCTTTGATAAAAAACCAGCCTGTCAGAATGCTTAAAATTGCAATCATGCATAGCACAACATAGTTGTAATATGACTTTTCATCAAACAAGTAATGAGCCGACCAAAAAATAATAACCAGCCAGGTTATGGAGACAATCAATGGCAACATCTTGTTAACAGTCCACAGTACATTATTTTTTCTACCAAGCCTTTTAATTATAAGCTGTAAAAACTTAAGGATGAAGAAAGTTGCAAAAACAATAGCTAAAACAATAATGATTTTCATCTTTTGTCCTTATGGGTTTATTTATTTTGTAACAGGTAATCTGTTAGGAATTTATCTATATATGGATTGATTACATACAAACCATTTAATTTTTCTTTAATCAGTCCTGCTATCATCAATGCATCGGTAATTTCTGTTATTATATTTTCCTTAAGCATTAAAACACGATTAAGTTTTGAAATATTCATTCGCTTGTGTAATACTATCTGATATAGCACTACCTGCCAGTCATCAGGTAAATTTTCAAATACGCTGGTATTTGGTTTTTCAGGCGAACTGATTTCCAAATGCTCAACTGAACAGGATTTTATGTGTGATACCCATGCGTAAAGTGCTGTTCCAGGATTACCTTTTGAATAATTAAAATATTTATTGAATAATCCGGCAAGACGAATTTCCGACATAATATCTTCATGTTTTTTCCCCAGACTGAATTTTATCCCAGCAGAACGGTGCCTGCGCATGATCAGCTCCTTTAACTCTTCCGAGTCAAAGGGCTTAATTGATATTACACTTATGAAATGGTCTGCCAGATTCTGAATTTCACTGATACGTTGATAGGCGGTGGTACTAATATTAGCAACGATCAGACATTTGTCTTTAAATTTTTTTATAAGGTCCAGAAATAAACTGATCACAGCATATCCATTTTCCGATAACTCCCACCATAGCTCAAGGTCATGAAAAACCATCACTCTGTTATAGGGTAATTTTTCAAATACTTCATAGGCATTTCCACTTATTTCTGTCACCTGGTTAAGTTCATGTTCAAAATCGTTTGTATGAACAGATCCGTGAAGCGGAGGGAAGATATGATAAACTTGGTCGTTTTGAAATAATTTACGGGTAACATATCTGCAAAAAACAGTTTTTCCGCTGTTGCGTTCCCCAGTGATCAGGATTCCACCAAGATACCCCAGGTTGTATCGGTTTATAGCTTTGCCAAACTGATACTCTTCCACCTTTCTTTCGATCCAGAAATCCTCGCTTATACTTGAACGTCCGCTAAACAGGTTTTTATAATAGGTAGGTACGGAATTATTGACTAAGGGATCAGGACTTACTTTATCTATCAGATCCAGAAATAGTTCTGAAAGTGAATTTCCGCTTTCTTGTTCTGTGAGCTCACGGGCAAGTAAAATACCTTCACTTTGCGAATACAATAACCGGACAGCCTTTCTTCTAAAAAACAATTTAATAGCTTCATTCCATTTACCAAAGCGACCTATTGTCTTTTTACCCTGATATTCGCGCATGATCTGTGGCAGTTCTTTGCTGCTGTCGGTAATCTTATGTGATGATAAAGCTTCAAATGTTTTATCAAGGTTTTGACCGGATATGGCATGCAAATCTGCACTAAGGCTTTTTATTTTGTTCAGATCATCATCAAGTTCCTTAAGTGATCCGTCAATTACATTATTTATGGCCTCACTTTTATCATCATATGTTGTATCAAGGTTTTCCATTTCAAAATTCATATAACTGATATGGTCTTTCACCTGATAGGTCAGCTTCTTAATTTCATGCCCCATTTTTTCAAGTTCATCATCAAGTGCCCCAATAAACTGAGAATCTAAAAAATGTCTTGCCATTCTTCTAACAGGGATCTCTATTACCTCCATATTTTGTGATGAAACATCGTTTGCACTTGAAACCGGAACATTAAAAACCTTTATTTCCTCAGGAAGTTCTTCAATTACTTCTATTATTTTTTTATTGAACAATTCAAAGTATTCATCGGGATTAAAAAAAGTGCTGTTGATATTCAGTTCAGGGATCACATGCTTATCACCCATGTGATTTTTTAAAGCAATTGTATTCTTCCTGAATTTTTCCAGTTTGGTAATTAACTCCGAATTAATCAACTGAGTTGTGTCCAGGTACAATTCGAGGCTTTCGCTTCTTGCTTTGTTTTTTAGGTTCAAAATCACCAGGTCAAGAAATAATTTATTCGAAATATGATAAGCATTTTCATACCATTCATTAGGATACGAATTATTATTTTCCTTCAATTCACGATAAAATTTATTTCTTCGCTTTTTGCGACTGATCAGTTTGTTGATGTTAATCTTTTCCAGATCATAGGCCATTAGCTGTATATTCTTTCTGAATTCCAGCAACAATTCATTTTTAAAATAATTGGTATTTTTATTTACTATATCGTCAATCGAAGTGAGTCTTTTCAGAAGTTGTTTCTGTTTGTTTTTAATCAACAGTTCATTGATTTTTCCATTGACAATTTCTTTACTTAAAGACTCCATCTGATCATCCATAAAAACCAGCCAATCTTTGATTGCAAGAATAAATTTTAAGCCGGAAATGTTGATTTCCTGTAAAAAATCATGTAAATGTTGCTGCCGGTTTTGTTCAAGATAAAGACGTGCAACTTTACGGAGATTCATTTTATTAGCGATGGTTTGTTTAGCAAAAGGCCTTTGCAGTCTTTCTTTTCTTTTATACCATTTTAAACGCCGGTTGTCTGATTTATGGACAATGAAATCAGCCTTATCATACTTCACGGTCAGATTTTTTGGTATTTTAAGGATATCTTCGTTTAACTTATTACTATACCATTGAATTCCTGATTCCAGAACATTTTTTTGGACTATGATCCGTTCTGCAATAAATTCGGCTATCAGGTTTTTAGCTTTTTTATATAAACCCTCTCTTATTTTATTTAAGATTTTAGTAGCCAGGTACTTTTCTTTTGCATAGCCCAAGGTATTAATTTCCTTAAAAGCAGATTCGGGGAGGGATTGTAATTCATGTATCAGGGCGTTTTGTTCCCTGAAAAATGGCAGAAATGCTTTTTCATAAAACATTTCTAAAACATGTAAGCCTGTTGTATCAAACTGATTCAATTTATCGTTTAGTACTGCATATTTGGCTTTTTTTAATAGGGGCAGTTTAACAGAATCAACAACCCGTTTATCTTTACCGGTTGATATTTGTTCATCGTCCATAACACGATACTCTTCAAAATTCTTCGATGCATTTATCAATAGCACCGTGCCCATTTTTTCTGATAGCTCTGTGATCTCATCATAAGTCTTTTCGATTTCATGAAATTTCTTATCGGGGATGCCTACGATGGTAAGGTCAGTATTACCTGACTCTCTCCAGATAATTTGATTCTTTGACAGTTGGTCAATGCTGTTGTTGACTACTTTCACTTCCATATCCACCCGGTATTCAAGAAGGAAATTTTCCATCGATTTATAGATAATCTCCACAAGGGTACTGTCGTTGGTCATAACGAACAAACGTATTTTAGGATCGGTCCAGTTGGGTGAAGATGTAAGATGACGAATCAGGTTGGTGGCAAAAGAAAGATTGCTTCCCCAACCGCTCCACCATATATCTATGGTTTTATTATGTCCCATCCCTTTTTTGTCATCGTATTTCAGGAAAATGGAATTAAAGTTGTTCTTTTCCAGGCGTTTGATCAGATTGGTAAAATCTTTTTTGTTTTTTTTATCGCTGCTCCAGCCCATTAATATAGTATTGGGTTCTATACCGTTAAACCCATAGAGCCTTATGATTTCATCCATACCCGTATAGATATCACGACAAGCATGATAGTTCATGAAAAAGCCACTTTTTTCTTTCCCCTTTTCATTAATCTCCAATTTACGGGGTAACATGTCGCTTTTAGATTCTTCCAGTTGAAAACCGGTGAGCATACCCAATTTACCGGATATATCATTACCAAGGCTCGTTAAATAGGGTCTCCTGGTTGACTTGCCGGAAAACATGATAATATTAGGCCTCCAGTTACGGTTTTGTAAAGTGCCGGCCCCGAGTTTTTTTAGTCCGGATTTCACAAGAGATGCCCAAATACTGCTCCATGCATCACCTGATTGAAGGGCCAGTTCTTTTCTTTTAATAAGCAGGTATACTGCTCCAAGCAGTACCGTGGCGCCAAGCATGGCTACAAGATCAAGTTGTATCATCACGATCATACAGGCAGCTGAACCAAGGATACTTATCCAGGCCGGTGTTTTAAAGGAAGGCCTGAAATCGGCACTTGTTAATCTCTCGAAAGCACAACTGAGATTCAGAAAACCATAGGTTGTGATAAAGAAGATGGAAACAATACGTGCTATCACATTCAATTCGCCGATTAAAATGCCGGCCTCAGCAATTACAAAGGTTAGCAAGAGGGCATTTCTTGGTTCATTCGTCTTACCTGTTCCTTTGGCAAAAAACCGGTGCGTGATACGATCAGTTGCTGTTGCCTGTAAAATACGGGGAGCACCTAAAATACTTCCCAAGGCAGATGAAAGAGTTGCCCCCCAAATACCTGCAATAACCAATTGCGGTATCCGGGCAATATGTAACAATATTTTCGGGTCATTGGCCAATGCTTTATGATCAACAGTATAGGAAAAGAAAAAAACAAGGCCAATATAAACTATCAATCCAATCACAATGGCCGATATAGAACCGAAGGGGATCGACTTTTTCGGATCTTTCAAATCGCCCGACATAGACACGCCGGCTTCAAAACCTGTAACGGCAGGAAAGAATATTCCAAACAGCACCATTATGGGTATTGTTGCCCCGGGATTACTGAGAAAAGGTTGTGCAGGAGTATATTCATGCTTCCCAAAAAAAATGGACAGCAGGGATAGCCCTATAGCTGCCATTATGAAATATTGTATTTTAAGGGCCAATGAAGTACTTATTAAGGTGAGAATGGTCACCGCAAGCAGAATTATACTTCCGGCAATCCGTATGTTTTCAATGCTTGATTCATATCCCCAGAAGCCTAAAAAACTTTCTGCAAATCCGATAAGATAAAGGCTCACACTAAACGACAGCCCCACAAACAAGGCCAGTCCAAGTGTGCCTCCAATAGGTAGTCCCAGGCTTCTTGAGATCATGTAGTACGTGCCGCCTGCCTGAACTTTTTTATCCGTAGCAATGGAAGAAACACTTAAGCCGGTGGTGATAGAAATAATATGTGCAACGATGATTATTCCAATGGTGGCATATAAACCTGATTCACCAATTATCATGGGAAGACGCATATACATTATCACGCCTAAAATGGTAAGGATAGACGGGGTGAATACCCCTCCAAAAGTTCCGAATTTGTTAGATTTGGCCATAATATTCCAGTTCCTGTAAATGAATTATGTATTTAAAACTATGATCAAACAGTATATTGAGACTGAAGTTGTAAACTTAGTAACCACAATAAAGGATATAAGATTTAAATAGCAATAACCTAAAGGTAAAAAGAAAACAATAATATTAGTTAATTAATTCGAAGATAGATGCAGATTTTGATACCACGAGAACACAGTCTTTCCCTGGATCTTATATTTCTTTGGAAGGCAAGGTGTATGTGTATTATAGCCTGATTGCATCGGCTATTTTATGAAGGCAGGAATAATCTATTCTATGTTCTTGTTTTCTTCCAATAAAAATATCCTTTACATAAGCCAGCGCTTTCTATCCTTTAAATAAAGGATCAGCCCCGATAGTCCCTACAAGTTCCTTCAAATATTTATCCGATCCTGCATTTTGAAGCAATTCCTTTGCTTGCTTCAGCCGTTTTTGAATGTCCAATTCATGAATAATTTCCTTATTATCCGGGAATGAAATAAACTCCTGAAGGTATTTAACCTGCTGTGTGTAGAAGGCCATATCCTTTTCCTGTTTCAGTTGGAGCCTTTCTTTGTACCAGTTGCTGGTTACTACATACTCACGATCAAAATACTTTCGTAATTCAGGATTGCTTATTTTTTTTCCTTCATATTGTCCGTATGCCATAACATGAAGAAGAATTTTTAAGGGAGGGATGGCAGCCTCAATACTTCCATCTTCAAAATAGCTTAAGGCAACTTTCTGTTGTGCCTCAACAATATTGTTAATGCCATCCACATAATCTTCCATACTTTGCAGTTCGGGCTGGAGCATTCTCTTATTGAATACGGCCAGAGGTTCATCGAAAAGACGGTTCATGCAGCGGAAGGCAAAATTTTCGGTAATCCTGTAACCTAAGCGACTGGCAAGAATTTTTTTGCCCTTGTATTCAAAATCTTCCAGTTTTTGCAAACAACAATTCTCTATTAATAATTCAGGATCTCTGTCCTCAGGTTCCAACCTTGCCCAGATCTCGGGAATCAGGATGCTGATATCATGATCAAAACGCTTGTCGGGACCAATATACCCTGCCGCTGAAGTAAATCCCTGGTAACCGGTTAGGATGTAAGAGAGAAGTGCATTGTTCAAATCCGTAGTGGGGATCAGCATATTAAATGGCCCCTTTGTTAAAGCTCCCTCTGAGCCTGCCCCTGTGGTTGATGGTGATTTACCCGTTAAACTGCAAATAAAATCCATAAACAGTTCAGGAAGTTCCTGGTAATGAATGGGATTGTAAACGCTTAGAGCCCGGATTCCGGCTTTTCTATCAGCAGGATTATTCTTTCTGCCAGGCAATACAGCATTAACAGGGTGGTATACAGGATCATCCGTATTTATCTTTCTGTGTAAGCGTATACCCATTTCTGCCAGATAACTGTCTTCCGTTTCTTCTTTGTAAACGTTACGTTCCAGGTACCTGGGATTTTTGGTGGGTTTGCCATCCACAATACGCGTATGGGAAGGTGAAATAAAATAGATATCCTTCTCGTTATCAACTACATTCTTTATCAGCTCTTTCACCGGCATTGTAAACTTTTCATAATTGATGACATCTTCGTACAATTCAAGAGCGTCCTGTCTTGTCAGCGGTTCGTAATTGGTCAGAAAAGTATTGTTCTGAACGATATCAAACTCTGCATCTTTATCGTATCCGCGAATAACTGCTTCATCAGGCCGTTGAAATAAATAATTCTCACAATTGGCTACCAATTTTACACTTGAATTGTGAAATTCGGGATTCAGATTTTTCAGGTTTTTCGCAGGAAGCGTTATGGAAGCTGTAATGTCATCTTCCATCTGAATTTTATGACTGGGAATAAAATCGGAACGGAGTTTATGCAAGAACCATCGACCTTCAGGATTGAATCCGATTCGGACATAGGCTGCAATAACTTTTTCATGTTTGTATCGTAAAGCATTTCCGTTTCTTCCGTTTACAATCTCCACGGTGAAATCATCTTTCCAGTTTCCTTTGGCATTTTCATCGTTTTGGAATAATTGCTTAATAAATAAAACAAATCCTCTGATATGACTGGGAATACCATTCAGGTATGTATTGTACTTCTCACTATACTTGTTGGAGGGAGTCAATAATTTTACAGCCGACCCCAAAGTTCTTTCCGGACTTAAGAATGGTCGTGAGGGATCTGCATTCGGAAGTATATTTTCCCAGCGGTTAGAATAATCCATGTTTATTATCTCATCGGCCATTTTATAGGCTTCTTCTAAGTCAGGGACGAAAAAAGAACCATATTTAATAGCATTTTGCATCGATTTGGATATTTCCGATTTTCCACCCCCCGAAACGGTGCTGGGTTTATGACAGAATATGCCTTCCGGAGCGGTATCAATAATTCTCCACAAGGAATCCTCAGGATGTTTCGTCAGTTGAAATTTGTGGCCCGAGGGATGAACATAGGTTTTTACCGGCGAAAGTTTCAGACTTACTTCTTTCCCTTTGTGAGTCCAGTAAACTTTACCTTTGTTTATATCCAAATTGGCATATTCAGGAATATAGATAATATTCGAATATTTCCTGTCCACGGCATAGTTCTCCGGTAGTACTTTTATTCGCTCACCCAAAAGTTTTTTAACATCTTTAAAAGAATAACTTTCTTTAAGCTTTGATGAAAATACCGATCCAAAAACTTTATCGCTCATATTTCCCCTGGCAAAAGCAATGGCTCCTCCTGAGTGTTCTTCTTCAACCAATCCGTAGAGGTTTGCCGAATAACTTATTTGGGTTTTTACTTCTTTTTTTGAGTAACCGTAGTAATTATCAGCAATCAGGGTAACGACAACTCCTCTTTCATCGCGGCAGGTGATTTTAAATGCCTCTCCGTTGTTGTAAAGTTCATCTTTATTCTTCCAATACATGCCTTCATTATGTTGCCTTTCACTAGCTTTATCATAATGAGGAAGACCAATATCTTTCTTTTTAAGCTGAGTAAGCTGGGGTGCCAGGATAATACATCCCGTATGACCCGTCCAGTGTTCAACGTCAAGAGCAGCATCGTTTACAGCCAGGTTGTGATCACCGGTATTTCCAAAAATAGTTTCTACAAAATCGAGATTACTCACCAGGCTACCCGGAGCAAAAAATTGTATTTCCATGCTTTTCTTGCTGATAACAGCTTTCACTTCAGGACAAACAACGGGCCTTATTAACAAAGAAACCATAACTTTTGCCTGTTCAACCTGTTTTGAGGTAAAAGGCAGAATTTTCAGCTCATCCGAAGGATTTAAGGCTGCAGAAAGCAGGTGGGCGAAGGTTATTTTGGGAACTTCCTTTTTATCCAAAGGAACCGGAAGGCCGCCTTCAACAATATGGAATGTGCCTTCTGTTGTTCTTTTATCTTTTACCGGATTATTTAATATCCCTTGTTTCAGGCGATAGGAAGTAATATATGCATTGCTGTATTTATCATCATTGGGTGGCAGACTTATTTCACGGGCTAGTCCTTTCTGGTTTAAAACAAAGGTGTCATTTGGGATCCGGCAGGTTAAACCGATGTCAATATCCTTCAGGTAATCGTCAATGAATAGCTGTATCCTTTTATCAACCGGTGATTGATGATCAGAAAGTATTCTTGATTTCTCCCTGAAAATACTAATCAAACCTTCGGTAAGCGACAAAAACTTTGCGTTTGAGAGTTTTGTTGTATCATCAGAATCCAGGTAATATGCATGACCCAGCGCTGCCAGTTGCAGATTTATATACTGAATCATATCTTTTCTGTCCTTTTTCCTGATCCTGGGTATTTTTATTGCGTTTTCCATTGTTGCTTGTACATGTTTGTCTTTTCACTAACAAATCTTACTGAATAAGTAGTTATTAGAGTAAGGTATAAAATTATAAATAGTATTTATTACTAAGCTGAAGTATCTATGAATTATTTACTAAACAGTATAACGATCTGAAAGTTTCCTTAATTGGCCTGATTGCTTCCAGAAAAAAAACGTTCAGTAAATGTAACGACTTAGTCTTAATACTTTCTCACGATTCATTGTATTCTATTTTCCTTTGGTATTGGTATTCCGTTCCTTAATATTCTGTTTTAAAACGAGTGAAAGCTGTTATGGTTTGGCCCTTTTTTGTAATGCCTTCCAATTCAATACAGTATTCCGATTGTTCATCGGCGGAATAAAATTCTATGGAAGCAACGCCATTATTTCCTATTTCAAGACTTGGATTCCAGTAGAGAGTTGTTCGGGAATCAGATTCTTTAGCTTCACTATTTTTCTTGTTGTTTACCGGAGTGTAGAACTCGCGAGCTATAGAATACCCGGGATGTTTAACATACATAATTCCCCAGTCTCTTCTTCCATCTGTTTGAACCTGATATTCGTCAATTGGTTTTGTGTAAATAGCTACAACACCATTGTAGCCATAGGAACCAAAAGTAACTGCCTGCATAGGTTTTAGAATATCTATAACCTTAATCTGGCTCATGGGAATCGTATATAGAATACTGGGATCAGTATAATACATTCCATCGACCAAAATCAAGGCCCCCTTTAATACACCCATACTTTCCCCAGCATCTTTTCTGCTTGATTTTTTCATTTTGGTATTAATGCCAAAGCTGGTGTTTGGTCCAATTTGAATGTGTTCATTAGGAAAAATTCCGACAACCTTAACTCCTGGGAAACGTCCTATCAGAAAATGAAATACATTAGGATATCCAACAAAATTTATAATGGAATCAGCAACGGCTGTTCGGCTGGGATGCAGATACAAGGCACCTTTCCTTATGTTTTTATATTCAGAGATCACCTTTACTTCCTCAATTTGTGTTAAAGACTTGTCATACAAAAAAGTTGTATCTGCATGAATCTGAAAATCAGAAATTTCTGTGTCATATATATTCAAATAGCTGTAATTCGTATTGCGGTCATCAAAATGATCAATCTTGAGAAATACAGGGTCAATTTTAGTTTTTTTGCTGGTCATTCTTTTTCTGAATTTCTTTGCATTCATGATGATGTGCACTGTATCATATAAGTGAAAACCATTAAAACAAAACAATCCGTTTTCCTTGGTCTCAACAATGGTTTGGAGCGAATTATCATTCAAACAGTTCATAATCACAGTTCCTTTCACTGGTTTATTTCTATCGTAATAATTAACCAACTGACCTGAAACACTGTACCCTATTTCAGGTATGTATTTGATTTCAGGGTAATTCTCTGACAAGATATTCTGCCATGTAAATCTTCTCCACCCATGGGTCATTAATAGCAGATCCAGTTTTTGAAGCCGATCATGGTTGCAGGTGTCAAAATAGAACCCGGGATGTTCTATATATCCAGGGAACTCAGAAATTAGGAACAAATAGTTATGAATGGTGTTGTTGCCATTACTGGAATTTGATAGGTCTGATTTTGCTACTGTTAGCGAAAGGTTTTCTATGGATGTGCAATCAAGCTGAGGGTTGCTATTGAAACTAACTACTATTTTTTTACGGGTTTTGTAGCTGATCGTATCCATGTTTAGAGTAATTTCTTCAGGAGAGTTGACTGTATTATAATTATATATCAATCTTTCACACCAGGGAATTCCATGTTTATCAAACAAGGTAAAATGAATAATTCCACCGGGTAAATCTTTTTTTAAGGCAGTAAACTCAAAGGGTTTCTCAGATTTCACCTTCTCATAAACAGCAAATATTTCGCCTCTGCACTGTCCAATGATGAAACAAGAATCCATGCTTTTTGAAGGGCTGTTTCGGACAGATACTATGATTTCATCAGATGAATTTGCAATTGTCATCTGATACCCCTTCTTCAGACTTTCCGGTAGCTTAAACTTGTATTCTTTATTGTTCTTGATAACATAGGCCTTATATCGTTTATCCTTTTCAGGGATTAGGCTGAATGTTCCCATGCCTGAATGAACAGATTTAAAATCACAGACCTTCCGCTTATTATTATCCATGATAATACCTTCCACTTCCATAGATTCCCCATCACTATTCGTCGCTTTAAAGGCTACTTTGCAGGCTATGCCTGTTACCATATTTCCTCCCTCGGGAAAAAACTGCAATTGAAACTCTTGATTGGAATTTGTATCCTGATTCAAACCAGGGTGTGCAATTTTTACTTTTGAATGTATATATACTGTCTTATGAAAGAAGTAGTTCTCATCATAATTCTGCATATTTCTGGTGTAGGCACGAAGATGGTATTTTCCTTCCAGCAGGCTATCGGCCAAAAGCATATCACCATGACCTGTTCCATTCGTCATTTTAATATTTCTGGAGCAAACGAGGGTTTTGTTATAGTCGGCTATCAACTCTACATATACTGTTGTATTGTGAAGGGGGGTATGCCAGGTCGCATCGACCAGGTATGCACAAAAACATATGCTTTCACTGGTATTGTAAATAGATTTATCAGTGTGCAGATAAACTTTTTCATGCAAAATGCTTTTGTGAAAATCGTCAAACCCATGAACAATGTTTCTTGCATAATAATTTTGTTGGGGAAAGGAAATGGTTGCGTATAGTAGTAAGCCATAGAAAGAAATATATTTTCTCATAATAGCTAGGATTATTTTTCAGAACATAAGTTAACGCATTCATTTTACTCAAAAAAAATGCCAAACTTTTATTTCTTTAGCTGAGTAGATAGCACACCCTGATGAGTATATTTCATGCCGGAGCTATTTCGATTATATAGCAAAGGGATTTGTTTAAACAAAGATATGCTCAGAAAATAAATAAAATCTTTTGGCAATCGAAGTCATCTTCACAATTTTCAGAATAACTTTGAGAGTTGAAACAGAATGGTCAGAATTTTCGGGGAGTAATTCTTGGTTATGACCTCCATTTAAATAGGCCTGGCTTTCTTACGATTGAGAGGCGATTGAGTTTTCATCGAATTTGCTTTGCTTCCGTATTTGTTCAAGGGTTTTAGCTATGTCCGCATACCTGGTCCTGATGAAACTTGAAACAGCCCTTCGTGTAGGACCATCAATTTTCCCTGAAGCTCTTAATCCCATACTGTTTTGGAATGCAATAAGCAGTGAGGTGAATACTTCCGGATCAGAAAGATTTGTTTCTTCCTTTATAATTCCTTTTCTGGTGAAAATGTATGAAAACAACTTGGAATAACTCTCAGAATCATCTTTAATATCAGGAACTACAACGGTATTATCTGATGTTACCATATCCTTTACAATTTTTTCCATTTCGCTTTGCAAGGCAATATATTCTGAATCAGAAGGCTGAAGTTTAAGAATCCCTTCTTTTATATTGTCTGAAGAAATAATACTATTCAGGTATCCGGGAAAACCAACAAGGAATGGATCTTCATGAATAAAAACATCTTTGGTATTTGAGAACTCTGTACCCCGTGTAAGATGCGACATAAATGCAAATACTGAATTTGTCATGAGAAACTCAAAACGAACCCTCGTCTTTGCCGATTTCTTTACTTTTTTTTCTTTAGACAGCAAATGACTGAAACGTTCCAGTGCTGCGATATCAAAATTAACCGGTTCAAATCCATATTGATAAGAATCCTTTAACAGATCAAGAACAGCTATCGATTGCTCGGTGAGTTCATTGCCAACAGTCCAGACAGGAGCAAAATTATTTTTTTTATAAAAACTGCAAATCAGAGGGGCAGATAGCAATTCAATACCTTCCAGCCAAACCACTTTATTTTGACAGTCCTGCAGACTGGTTTTAATCAATTCATTAGTAAACGCTGAGTAAGTTGCATCATTAGCCAAAGCATTATTTTCACATTTCACATTGTTAAAAAGAAAGTTAAACAGGATAAGGAATGCAAATAATAGAATGAAATTTTTATTTGTGGCTAATTTTCCGGGGGTATGTTTGGTGAAAGCTCTCATAATTATAAAATTTCAGAACATTTCATTTAATTACTATTACGATACAAAGATTTATTTGTGATTTATTTTACATGAAATGTCGTATGTTGTTGATAAACAATTAAATAGAAACATAGATCACTGTTTGTCGGAAACAATGGTCACCATCAATTGGTGATATTCATCACCGTCTTTCATGCTAATTGCCAAATGGTGTTCAGAACAAAAACCTTCCTTCAAAAAATATTTTTATATTTATGGTTTTGTTTCCGATACTTATTTTTCCTCAATTCAGCATGTTTCGGATGCCTTGTATTGTTGGTATTAAAGAAAGATGGCAACAGCTTTTGAATTGTTTGCGTATGTTTATTAAGAAATCGAATCACAATTCACTCCTTGCAGATGCATTGTTTTTTGCGTTTTTCTGCATCTATATATTCTATTGGATCAATCCTGGTATTGTATATTTTATTCAACAACCGATATTTTTAGTCGACAAAACATTTTTCATCGATCATCTAAAATATCCCGGAGGTCTTGTTGAGTATGTATCACAGTTTTTATCACAATTTTATTATTATCCCTGGTTGGGGGCACTTATTATTACTTCCACTGCATTCTTCATATCGATGATTACAAACCAATGGTTAAAATTCCTTGGTGTGAAAAAAGCAAACCTGATCCTGAAGCTGATTCCCGCCCTTATTTTACTGTCTCTTTACAGCAATCCTCATTATCTTCTTACAACAAGTATGATGCTCTTGTCGTCTATGCTGGGTATTCATTTTTATCTACGAAATTATTCCCTGACTGCCCACTCCAAAGCAACAATTCTTATTCTTTCCTCTGCCATTCTGTTTTTCTTATGTGGAGGTATTTCCATTCTTTTCTATATTCTCATTTGTTTTGCGTTCGAATTGTTCGATAAGAAAAACTCAAAATCGTCTGTTATTTTATTTCTCGCGATCGTCATTTCAGGCAGCATTCCATACCTGCTGACACGATTTTTTTTCTTCATGACATACAAGAAAGCCTATTTTCATTTGTTTGTTACGGAAACTTACTATAAACCCGCTTTTTTCTTATTCATCCTATACATCTTTTTTCCCTTGATGTTATTTTGTATTCGACTATATTTCAAGGCATTTCCGCCAAAAGAAAGTACATCCAACCCGGATCATGGTTCAATACAAAAAAAACATTCAGCCAAGCTTAGTTTTGCCCTGCAAGCATTCATCGTAATTCTATTTGCATTTCTCCTGATTAAATATTCAGTAGATACGGAAGAACAATTGGTCAGTAAGATTAAATATCTGGCCTGCCAGGAAAAATGGGAAGAGGTTTTAAAGCTTGCAAAAGAAAAACCCTCTGACGACAGGCTTATTAATTTTCATACTAACAGGGCTTTATACCATACAGGAAGACTTTCTTATGATCTGTTTGATTACCCTCAAAACTGGGGAAAGCAGACATTATTTTTGGGTGAAATAGTAGATCCTAATGTACTGATGGACAACAGTGATCTGTATTTTGATCTGGGGCATATAAGTTCAGCAAAGCATTGGGCGTATGAAGCACAAACCATCTATGAAAATTCACCACGAATATTAAAACAACTTGCTCTTTCGAACATTATCTTAGGCAATACCGATGCTGCCAATACCGTGTTGGGAATTCTTGAAAAAAGTTTTCTGTACAAAGATTGGGTAAGCTATTACCAGAATTGCCTTCATGATTCTCTGTTCCTGGAAAAAGATTCACTTATTCAGGAAAAGAGGAAAATGCTCCCGACTACTGATTTTTATATGGACAGGAAAAATCCTGATATTGATTTACTATACATTCTTGAAGATCATAACAATAATATGATGGCTTTTGAATATTTAATGATGTATTATTTACTGTCCAATAAGCTGATCAAATTTGTTGATAATTTGAACTACCTGAAAATATTAAATTACCAGGATATTCCTAAGGTATATGAAGAAGCTCTCATCATTTATTTAACCAGAAAAGATGTTAAAAAAATAAGTTTGCCGGGATATAATTTGAGCGTTAATACATTACATGGTTTTGAGGATTATGCCCGAATTCTTATCAGGTATAATAAAAACAAAGAATTAGCCCGTAGTGATCTTCATAAATATTATGGCAACAGCTATTGGTTTTATCTTCACTACATTAGTCCGGTGACAAATAAAAAAGAACTAAAATACACTCCAGGTAGATGACAGCGTTCAGAAAGAAATTGATTGTAATAAGCGGATTATTATTGATTATTGTCCTTATTGCTTATGCTATGATAGTAGCCGGCAGACCTACAATAAATACAGTGACACGATCAGAAAGATTGCCGGTAATTTCTCCTGACTATGCACAAATTACTATTCCCCCCAACATAGCCCCTCTCAACTTTATGGTCAAGGAAAGTGGGAGCAAATACTACCTGAAAGTATATTCCACACAGGGTGATACAATCCGGATCGTTAAAAAAAGTCCAAAGCTTATTATTCCTATGAAAAAGTGGAAGAAACTATTGAAACAGAACACGGGGAATGATTTGTATTTTGACCTCTATACAAAAGAAGAAAATGGATCATGGCAAAAATACAATACAATTATAAATCATATCGCTAATGAAGAAGTAGATAGTTATCTTGTTTACAGGCTAATTAATCCCGGTTATATTTTGTGGGATAAAATGGGAATATACAGCCGGAATGTTGAAAGCTTTAATGAAACTCCGATTCTGGTGAATGAAATGGCCGAACGAAATTGTATGAACTGTCATTCTTTTTGTCAGAACAATGCAAATGAAATGATCTTTCATATCAGAGGCAGCCTTGGAGGCACCATATTATTCAAAGATGGAATTCTAAAAAAGATAAATACTGCTACCCAATATACCATGTCTGCCGGCGTATATCCGGCATGGCATCCCAATGGCAAATTCATTGCCTTTTCAGTAAATAAAATCAGACAAAAGTTTAATACTTCAAACGAGGAACCTATTGAAGTGTATGATGAATTTTCCGATATTGTTCTCTATGATATAGAATCGAACAGAATAACCACTTCACCAAAAATATCTACAAAAAAAAGGGAGAACATGCCATGCTGGTCTCCTGATGGCAAATACCTGTATTTTTGTGTTGCTCCTGAAATTTCAAAGGAACAAAGACACAGTTCAATTTTATATGATTTAATGCGCATCTCCTACAATAGTAAAACCGGAGAATGGGGAGATGTTGATACCATTCTTACTTCAAAGGAAACAAATCTGAGCATTTCATGGCCCAGAATATCCCCCGATGGAAAGTATCTTCTTTTTTGTCTTGCCAAACATGGCTATTTTAACATTCATTATCATAGCAGCGACTTGTATATGTTGAATTTGGAAACCGGGAAATATGATCGACTGGAAATAAACAGCGAACGTGTTGAAAGTTATCATTCATGGTCGCAAAACAGCCGGTGGTTTGTGTTTAGCAGCAAAAGGAAAGACGGACTTTGTTCGAGGCCGTATTTTTGTTACATGGATAAAAACGGGAAAATAAATAAACCTTTTGTTTTACCGCAGGAGAACCCGGAATTTTATACCACTTTTTTAAAGAACTACAATATCCCCGAAATGGTTTCAAACAGGGTTGCAATCGATAAAAATGAATTGTTCAGGATCGTGAGCAGAGATCCTTCCCCGGCTGAATTCGATCCTGATGTGGATGTAGATGCTTTGTCGGGTGCTTCAAGAATAAATCTACAATAATCTCTGTATTTTACTACCGTCGTAGTGTTTTGGAAATTAGCTTAACTATATACTCAATCAGAATAACATCCTCTTCATCGAAAATATTTATTTTTTGTCAGGTTTGAGGAGGGTGAAACAAAGACAGGCAGGCATACTACCGATGTGGTAAAACGTGATTTTATTGAATGGCATATCGACCTGAAACAGATGGGAGTGGGGGGAGATAATAGCTGGGGGGCTTTGCCGCATGATGAGTACAGGATATTTCCCGGAATTTATGTCTTTGATTTTGTGATCGAGCCGGTAAAATAAAGACAGAATTTGTTCATGCAATAGGTAGTCTGTATATTACGTTTAATTCTTGAGTACCATTAACCAAAAACTGCACATCTTAAATGAGGTTACCTTTGTTTTGCCTGTTGCTTCTCCTGTTATCCTGTTCAAAAAAGGATGACAATAACTTCTTTATTGACGATAGAAAAGTACCCAGTGATGTAGATGAACCTAAGCTGTTCATGACTCTTCCGGCAAGTTGGGACGAAAACTGGTTTGCTTCACCCGCCGTATTTGATCTTGACCAGGACGGGAATATGGAAATTGTAGCTTCGCGGCACAGTGTGTTGTATGTGTGGACATCAGATGGCACATTGCTTTGGCGGGCCCCTGTTGGCGAATATGCCACAAGCTCTGACGATCATGGTACATCAAGGATGTATGTATCACCTGTTGTGGGTGACCTGGATCATGACGGACTGGGAGAAATTGCCATTGCCTACCGTAATGAAATTGCTGTATACGAACATGATGGTATGCTCAAAAGCGGATGGCCACAAAGTTTTCCCGGGAGCCAGGGCGAAAACCGTTCCATAGCAGCGGCTGATCTGGATAACGATTCACAGTGCGAAATACTAACCGTAAAAACGAATTCCGGTCCTGTAAGCTGTGTATGGAATATCAACGGAAATGTATTTCCGGGATGGCCGCAGGTAGATGATTACGAGACAAAATATGACTTTGGAGGCTACAACCAAAACATTGGAGCTGTGGATCTTGACGGGGATGGCAATACAGATGTTGTCAGCACATACGACATTTGCTATCTTGGAGTTTTTCATGGCGACGGGACAAGCTGGAATGCAAATCCCATGTTTCCTGCTACCTATTCATGCAGGGTCCCTATGTTTCATGACATCGATCTGGCCATTCAGGGTTGGGGCCCCGATGGAAACGACAGGGATGAATTTACCGACTCACCACCGGTATTTGCAGATCTCGATGAGGATGGTCTGCCTGAGATCATTTTGTTTTCCGATCATGAGCTTGCAGGAGAGTATGTCAACCGGGGGAACAGTCTTTGGGCTGTGAATCCCGATATGTCGAGAGTGACAGGTTTTGAGGTACCGAATACCACAGGAATGCCCTTGTATACAGGCTATGAAAATAACATTGTTCAGGTAGCGCCGGCCCCTTCGATTTCCTATTTCGGGACAGGTGAAATCCATGTAGTGGCACCCTCTTACGATGGACATGTATTTTGTTACAATTCCGAAGGAACAGAAGTGTGGAATAAAGTCTTTGATGTTCCGGGGGAACCATTTATTGGTGCAAGTGAATCTGCAATAGGGGACCTGGACGATGATGGAATACCGGAGGTTGTTTTTACTACCTATTCAACCCGGGAAGATGTTTCAAAACTCTATATTTTAAATGCTAAGGGTGAAGTTCTTCATAATCCGGCCATTGCCGGCAGGGGGAGTATGTCGGCTCCTACACTGGCTGATGTGGATGGAGACGGTACCATCGAAATCATTCTTTCACTGAAAGATGTGTTGGGTGGTTCAAATGGGGGTGTACAGATCTGGAAAGTGGAGTCTGCGAAAAAAAATGTTATTGACTGGCCGACCGGAAGAGGCAATTATATGCGAACAGGTGAGTTTAAAACTCAATAACAAGATAGGAGCGAAGAGACTCTGTTTCCGAAAGTATTAATCTCCTGCGCATAGGTATCTGGCTACAATATCTGCATGCAACGAAACAATCCTGCCTGATGGAGAAAATACATATAGTATGGCCAGATCGTCGCGCTTCGCTCTGCAATGCCCAGGCAAAGCATAGCTACACGATGATGGTTACAATTTGCTTTATGCGTTTCAGAGGTGAAGATCCTAAAATTATGGGCAGTTATTTGATTTTAAGCATACTTAGCGAGAAACACCCATATAATTTGGGTATTAATTCCCTCAAAATTGAGCAGAAATACCGATGAACCCGGGCAGTTCAATCTCGTATATTTGTATATAGAATATAATTACCTAAACATAGAAAGATTTTGATGTAGGGTTTAGTTGGATTTAGGTAAGAGAGATTGCATCCACAAAAGCAATCTCTTTTTTTTGTTCAGAATCAGCGTATGAAAGAAGCCTTGATATCTTCCGAAAGCACATATACCAGCTTAAGCCATGCAGAAATAAAGAGGTGCCACAAGAAGGACAGACAATAGTTCCTATTTCGGCAAATAGATTACGATCTCAACCTTTCGATGCTTTCTGAGTTCCGTTTCGCTTAAATCTTCCCAATTCACACCTTCTTCAAGCGATTTTGATTCGCCAAAGGAAAATGTTCTTATCCGGCTTTCACCAATTCCATTACTTTTTAGAAATTCTTTTACCGATTCGGCCCTCTTTTTGGATAAATTCAGGTTGTAATCGGCATCCCCCAAAGCATCAGTATATCCTTTAATTGTAACATACAACCGGTCATCAGTTTTTAATTCATCAATGACATTTTCCTGAATAGTCTTCTTTGCTTCCGGTAGAAGCGAATGTTCATTCAGATTAAAATTGACGATAATCAGATCAAATACCGGATCTTTAATTGTCTCTTCTTCTTGTATTACACAATCACCTAATCCGGTTGTATCTATAGTAATTTCGGAAAAGAAGGCTATGGTATCAACATCCAAAGCATACGAACCGGGCTCAAAGTTTTCCTGAAGATGCTCCAGATCAGTCTGCATATTTGCCTGCCCACCACCATTAAGCGGAACATTAATCGTATATTTTTGAATGTGTGTAAACTCAACAAGCTTATTATCGATATATAAACTCGACTTTACATCAACCTCTGTTACCGGTTTTTTGGATAAGTCTTTCACAGGAAGTAAACTAATAGAAATTTCATCACCTTCCTTGATCTTAAGTTCCTTCGATAATAATTTTATATCTATCACCTCTCCTTCGATGGTTTCGAGATATTCTCTTTCTTTAAAAAATGTCTTGAGAGATTCCCTGTAAGCATCTTCTGAATCCGGGTTCGAAGTAAAATCATATTTCACATTTCTTGTTAATGGTACGATAATTTCTTCTTCTTCTCCCGTATCTGCATCCACTTTACTCATCGTTAATATGTATTCCTTTGCAGGAATAATACTTACTTCTTTGGCTGTAAACTGATTCTGCTTCTCAACTTCTTCAACCGAATCGGTATTAATACTCATGCTCAGCCAACCGGAAGATTCATGCTCACCATATCCTGTTGTATCTACTGTAATCTCGGAGAAAAATGAGATAGTATCGAGATTTATGGTAAAGGCATCGGCTTCAAAATTTTCCTGCATATACTCCAAATCCGTCTGAAAAT
>CAYQDZ010000023.1:0-22419 GCA_964416375.1 uncultured Bacteroidales bacterium | reverse complement strand
AAAAAAATAATGTATTTTTAGACTCGTTATCCGGATAAGAAGAAAACAATAAAATTTTAATCAGAGTTTATGAGAAGTTTATATGCAAAAGAAATAACAGGTTTTTTCAGTTCTATAACCGGATATGTTGTAGTTGTTGTATTTCTGGTTTTAAATGGTTTGTTTATCTGGGTTTTTCCGGGAGAGATGAATGTTCTTGATGCAGGCTATGCCTCACTTGACACCCTGTTTATTATTGCTCCATGGATATTCCTGTTTCTCATCCCGGCAATTACCATGCGAAGCTTTTCCGAGGAGAAAAAAAGTGGCAATCTTGATCTTCTCCTCACCCGTCCGATATCCGAATTGCAAATTATTCTGGCCAAATATTTTGCCGGTGTAACGGTAGCTGCTATAGCCATATTACCAACTCTGGTATTTTATATTTCTGTTATATTGCTTGGCAATCCTATGGGCAATATTGATTCGGGAGGTACTTTGGGTTCATACCTGGGTTTGTTCCTTCTGGCTGCTATATATGTGAGTATTGGAATCTTTGCATCATCTCTCACAGAGAATACGATTGTAGCATTTGTTTTATCGGTCTTGCTTTGCTTCTTCCTCTATCAGGGTTTTAATTCTGTTGGATATTTAAGTCTTACAGGAAAAACCGGAACCTTTATTTTAAACCTTGGAATTGATGCTCATTTTAAATCGATGCAACGAGGAGTTATTGACAGCCGGGATCTTATCTATTTTCTATCGGTAATCACCCTATTTATTTTATTTACTAAAACAAAACTTCGAAGCCGAAACTGGTAACATACTCCATGATGAATAAAAATACAGCGAAAAGAATAACAGGTAGTAATGATCTTGTCATGTTAGCTGGTGCTGTGGCTATTATCTTGCTAATCAATGTAATTACCCAGAACCTGTTTTTCAGAATGGATCTGACTTCCGAGAAACGGTATACATTATCTCAGGATAGCAGGGAAATTCTCCGGGATCTTAATGATATTGTTTTCATCAGGGTATACCTTGAAGGTGATTTAAATATACCTTTCAAAAAATTCCAGGATAATATACACGATCTGCTTGATGAATTCAAAATATATGGCAAAAGCAATCTGCAGTATGAATTCCTTAATCCTTTTGAGGATGAATCACAGGAAATGCAGGAAAAAATTATCGGGCAGTTATACGATAAGGGACTAAGACCTACGAACATCCGTCAGAGAGACAAAGAAGGTGCTGTAAGCGAAAAAATTATTTTCCCTTCGGTTCTTATCGGCTATAAAAACATTGAAATTCCGTTAAATCTTTTATTAAATAATCCCGGTATAGGAGCAGATCAAAATTTGAATAACTCCATTGAAAGTCTTGAATACAATTTTATCAGTACAATAAAAAATATTGTCAGTAAAAAAACAGAAAAAATAGCTTTTCTCGAAGGTCACGGAGAGTTAAATGAGTTGGAAGTAAATGATATTTCACATGAACTATCTAAATCCTATCAGATTGACAGAGGAATCTTGCATGGTATAGCAGGAGTATTAGATGAATACAAAGCAGTTATTGTAGCCAAACCAACCAGACAGTTCAGTGAGCAGGATAAGTTTGTCATCGATCAATACATCATGAATGGAGGGAAAATCCTCTGGCTTATTGATGCAGTGCAAGTTAGTCTGGACAGCCTTGTGAACGGAGAGGGCATTGCATTTATTCCTCAGCTCAATCTCGATGATATGCTTTTCCGATATGGTGTAAGAATAAACCCTGTTCTTGTACAGGATATACAATGCAATGTAATCCCTGTAAACATGGCACTGAGGGGAAATCCTGTCAATTTTCAACCGGCACCATGGTTATATTATCCTCTGATCTCACCTCCCGATAATCATCCTGTGACCCGGAATCTGAATTTGATCTATTGCAGATTTGCCAATTCCATTGATACCATCGGAGCCAGAAAAAATATCCGGAAAACTCCTTTGCTGAGTACTTCCCAAATGAGCAAAATTAAAAAAGTTCCTGCTTTGGTTTCTCTTAAAGAAATACAGAATACGCCTCAAAAACAAGAATTTAATGCTTCCGGCCTTTTACTGGGTGTTCTATTGGAAGGTACATTTGAATCCACGTTTAAAAACCGTGGATTAGATCAGTATTTTACTGAGCAACCTCAAATAAAAGAAATCGGGGTAAAAACAAAAATGGCGATCATTGCCGACGGAGACATTATCCGCAATGATGTTAAGTTTACAGCACAGGGTCCAAGCATCCAAGCTTTGGGATACGACAGGTTTACAAAACAAACATTCGGCAATAAAGAATTTTTGGTTAATCTTATTCAATACCTTGCTGATGACAACAACCTGCTTGAATTGCGAGGTCGCGAATTCAAAATAAGGCTTCTTGATAAAGAGAAGCTTGTTTCAGAAAAATCGAAGTGGATGGCTGTCAACATGATCCTGCCCTCACTGTTTGTTTTGCTTTTTGGCGTGTTTTTCTATTTTGTGCGTAAGCACAGATTTTCTTTGCAATGAGAAAGCTGTACCTTATACTAATCATGGTAATTGTTGCCTCTGTTGCAGCCTATTACTTCCATCAACATAAATCATCAACACTTAGAAATCGCGATTCTGATTTCAGTATTCATGAGTTGGAAGAAATTGATCGTATTACACTTACATCCGGTAATAACAGCATAAGCCTTTACAATGAACTGGGAAGCTGGAAGGTTAACAACGAGGTGGTAAATCAGGAACGGATGACTGATTTTCTTATTTTAGCGACAAAGCTGGAAGCAGTATTCCCTGCTTCAAAAGCTGAGGAAGATGAATTGTCAGCAATGCTTAATGACGGCACAGAAGTAGCTTATTACTCTGGCAGAAAGAGAATAAACTCCTATCGCATTTGCAAGTGGAAGATGAAAATTTTTGCCACACGAGGCAAGTCAGACAAGATTTTTCAGGTAGAAGCCAGAGGATATCCAAATGTAGATCTCACAAAAGTATTTACTTCCGAAACAGCACACTGGAAAAACAGGAAGATTATAAATTTTCATCCCAAAGAAATTCAAAGTGTTAAAATTCATTACCCCTGTCATTCAAACAAAAATTTTGAAATAAGACAGGTTTCCTCAGGCAATTATCGTGTATCAGATCAAAAGAACAATGACTTTACAAGATCTGCAGACCAGGATCTGATTCGTATTTATTTGCACTTTTTCTGTGATATAACTTACATTTCTGTTCAGGATCAGGAAAAAGCAAACGCTTCCTATCTGAAAGAACCATTTTTTATTTTGGCTATTGAAACATATGAGAAATCAAGGATTGAACTGCATGGCTACAGAAAAATGAATCCGGAAAATGAAAAAACAGATGTGGTCGAATTTTATGGTGAATTGAATAAAACAGAGTCAATGTTATTGAAATACAGTGACTTTGATCCTATTCTTGTGGATTTGGACTATTTTCTAAAAAAATAATTTTCAGAAGCCATAAATCGCCTTTTTTTTTGTAATATTGATACCCCGATACACACAAATACTAGCTATCAAATTAAACCTGTACTAAATGAAATTTGTTGTTTCAAGCATCGAACTTTTAAACCATCTTCAGGCAGTAAGCCGGGTCATTAGCACAAAAAATACTCTACCAATTTTAGATAATATTCTGTTTCACCTGGAAGGGAAAACACTGGAACTGACGGCCTCTGATCTTGAGTCGACATTCATTACTACCATGGAACTGGACAATGTCAGCGATGGTGGAAGCATAGCAATTCCGGCACGGATCATGCTTGATACACTTAAAGAGTTTCCCGACCAGCCCCTGACTTTTGATGTGAACACCGATACTCTTGCTGTTGTAATAAGTTCAGAGAATGGTCAATTCTCTATTGTTGGACAAAATGGTACTGATTTTCCACAGTTGCCCCAGATCAAAGATGAAGAGAAATCAAGTTTTCAGATTGAGGCAAGCGTATTGCTAAACGGACTTTCCAATACTCTGTTTGCCACAGCCGACGATGAATTAAGGCCCGTAATGAATGGCGTATTTTTCGAACTCTCTACAAGTGACATTACATTTGTTGCATCCGATGCCCACAAGCTGGTACGATACAAACGCAGTGATGCAAAATCTGACAAGGATGCATCCTTTATTCTGCCGAAAAAACCAGCCTCTCTTTTAAGAAACATTCTTACCAGAGAACAAGGTGCTATCAACATAGAATTCGATAATAAAAATGCACATTTTGTCCTTCCCCATTACAAACTGGTATGTCGGTTGGTGGAAGGCAATTACCCAAGCTATAATTCTGTTATACCTACCGAAAATCCAAACAAATTAATTATTGATCGTCTGAAGTTCTTCAATACCCTAAAACGTGTTTCTGTGTTTTCCAATCAGGCCAGCAACCTTATCAAAATGCAGCTTACAGGAAACCAGCTTACCGTATCAGCCCAGGATATTGATTTTTCTAATTCCGCATACGAACGCTTATCTTGTCAATACGAAGGTGATGACCTTGAAATCGGGTTCAAGTCTGTTTTTCTTGTGGAAATTCTCCAGAACCTTCAATCTACTGATGTTGTTATGGAATTATCAGATCCTTCAAGAGCCGGAATATTATTGCCTCTCGATAAGGACAATGAAGATGAAGACATCCTTATGTTACTCATGCCGATGATGATAAATAATTAAAAATTATGACAAAGGGATTTAGGAGTTTCATTACCGAAACTCTTTTTTTCTTTACAGCTATCTGTTGCACCAAGAAAATACCACATGAAGCTTAATCTAAAAAATCCCCTGGTTTTTTTTGATCTTGAAACCACAGGAATAAATATTGTAACTGACCGAATCGTTGAGATATCATACCTCAAAGTGCATCCCAATGGAAAAGAGGAATCAGATACCATGCTTGTGAATCCCACAATCCCTATTCCCAAAAGCAGTACCGAGATACATGGTATAACGGATGAGGACGTAAAAGACAAACCTGCCTTTACAAAAATTGCAAAAACCATTCTCAAAGCCATTGAAGGCTGCGACCTTGCAGGGTATAACTCCAACAAATTTGATATCCCTCTACTGGCAGAGGAATTCTTACGTGCCGAAATAGACATAGACCTGAAAAAAAGAAAATTCATTGATGTACAGGTTATCTTCCACAAAAAAGAACAACGTACATTAAGTGCTGCCTATAAATTTTATTGCGATAAAAGTCTGATAAATGCCCATAGCGCAGAAGCAGATACCAAGGCAACATATGAAATTTTACAGGCTCAACTCGACAGGTACGATGATCTTGAAAATGATATGGAAAAACTATCCCAGTTCTCAAGCCATAATAAGAATGTAGATTTTGTAGGTAGAATAATTGCTGATGAAAAAGGAGTTGAACGATTCAATTTTGGTAAATACAAAGGAAAAGCAGTGGAAGAAGTATTTGAAAAAGACCCGGCATATTACAGCTGGATGATGAAAAACGATTTCCCCCTGTACACCAAAAAAGTTCTTACTCACATCAAACTGAAAGGAGCTTTTGGAAACCACAAAGAATAAAAAGTTCTTACTGTTTACTAATGGGTGTTGAAATAGTTTATAATACCTGATCCATTACATTATGAAAATCATTTGTGTCGCCAAAAACTACAGCAAACATGTTCAGGAATTGAATAGTGAAACTCCCGATCAACCGGTATTTTTTATGAAACCCGATAGTTCGCTGCTGCTAAACAACAAACCTTTTTACCTCCCCGACTTTTCAAATGAAATACACCACGAAGCGGAGATTGTGCTAAGAATTAACAGGTTGGGAAAACACATTGAGAAAAAATTCGCTTCACGATATTTCAACGAAATCACTGCAGGCATTGACTTTACTGCACGCGATCTGCAAAACAAATGCAAGGCTGAAGGCAATCCATGGGAAATTGCAAAAGCCTTTGACGGCTCTGCAGTATTAGGTAAATTCATCAAACTTGATAAAGTTACCGATCCTCGCTCCATACCATTCCACCTGGATATCAATGGCAGAAAAATACAAGAAGGCAACACAGCCGATATGCTCTTCAACATCGACATGATCATTGAATATGTTTCCCAATTTGTCACACTGAAAATGGGTGATCTGATTTTTACCGGAACGCCCGCGGGAGTTGGCTCCGTTAAAATAGACGACCATCTGGAAGCATTTGTTGAAGGTGAAAAACTACTTGATTTTATGGTGAAATAACACGAGAAACACAAGCATAAAATTGATGTGTGATATCCTAATTCTGACATCCAAAGTTTCAATCAACCATTTCCATACTCGATCAGAAATTCTTTCACAAAAGATTTTATTCTTTTGTTTTGTAATTCATTGCTTGGATAATTCATGACAAATTGAAACGGATCTTTCTTTGGAAAAACGATTTCATCCCGTATCCATCGAACTATGGTTACAGGCTTTTCAGAAAAATTGTGATCATCAAGTAATGATTGAATGGTATTGTACCGTATTTCGTATTTCTTTCGATCGAAATTATATCCATGCGTATATTCTATAAAGTAATCATATCTCTGCCTCACATTATTCAATATTTGTATCGGTATTTCATGAATCTCAATTCCTCTAACGAGATAAATTTCTATATATCTGTATACTCCAAGTGCTCCCAGGGCATCCAGATCATCTGCTATAGTAAGAAGATGATATATATTGTTTGACTTATTTTTTGATGCATCTGAATAGTTTTTAACGTCATGATATTCAATAGCTTCCAACATATCATCAACAGGGAATTTTATGAGACTCCCATCTTGGGATAAAAAGTCTTCACAAAGTCTCCTGCTTATTTTCCCATGATTTTCTCCCCGGTCTTTCAATAGCCCCGTATCGTGAAAAAAACAGGCCAGGAATAATTTTTCATAAAAGTATTCGTCGGCAACAGGATGTTTTTTTCCAACGCAATACTTAGCTCACACACATTCTTCCAAACCCTGTAGTGATGACCAATATCGTGAGAAGGCAACCATTGTCCTTCATACAATTTTGACATGCATTGAATAATTCTTTTCTTCCATTTGCCTTCAGCATGTAGGATATACTGATCAGACATAGCCAAGTCTAATCGTTGTTACTCCGGCTGTATCGAAAACGGGAAGGCTGCTCACGTGAAGCACAATATCACCAGTTGCAATCAGACCCTTTTGTTTCAGCGTGTCAATCGATAGAGTGATAGCACTTGTGGCATCACAATCATGGTCCATATAAAAAGCTCGCACTCCCCAAATTATTGACAATTGACGAATCAATCTCAGATCTGAAGTAAATGCATATATTGGTGCTTTTGGCCGGTTACTTGCAAGACGAAAAGCCGTTTGAGGTATGGCTGCAAATGCAATAATGGCTTTGGCTCCCGACTGATCTGCCATTTTTGATGCGTTGAAGCAGACAGAGTCGGGAATGTAGGTTGAAGAATCCATATCGGGCAGGTGTTCGTGTTTGAGCACGAACTCCGTTTCCTCGGCAACATCAATGATTTTTTGCATATTCTTAATCGATTCTACCGGGAATTTTCCAACCGAAGTCTCTCCACTTAACATCACCGTATCGGCACAATCAAAAACCGCATTGGCAACATCATTTGCCTCGGCCCGTGTGGGCCTGAAATTCGTTATCATACTTTCGAGCATTTGTGTAGCTATAATCACGGGAGTAGATTTCCGAATGCATTTTTGTACAATTTGTTTTTGAATATAAGGCACCCTGTCAAAGGATACCTCCACTCCCATGTCACCACGGGCCACCATAACCGCATCCGATTCTTCAATAATTCCGTCAATATCTTCCAGGGCTTCCGGTTTTTCAATCTTTGCTATAACCATAACTTTCTTATCCGCTTTTTGAATGATCTCCTTCAGGGCTTTTATATCACTTGTCCACCTGACAAAAGACAATGCTATCCAGTCGAGATCATGATCAAGAATAAAGTGTACATCTTCAATATCTTTATCAGTCAGACTGGGAATGGATATTTTAGTCTCCGGAAGATTCACTCCCTTCCTGGAATACAATGGTCCGCCATGAATGACTTTGGCGACAATTTCTGATTTCAGATCTGTGGATTCAACTTCAAATTTTAATATCCCGTCGTTTACCAGTATGGGATCCCCTTTTCTTATGTCTTTGGGCAAATCATCATAGTTGATCTGGACTCTGTCTTTCGTGCCTTTAATATTTTCATTCGTAAATATGATCTTTTCACCGGTGTTTACAGTAGCTCCCTCCTGCTCCATTTCTCCCAGTCTGATTTTCGGTCCTTGCAAATCAGCAAGAATGGCAATATCTGTCCCCAGTTCTTCATTCAATTTACGAATACGTTGAATCACTTTTTCATGTTGATCATAATTGCCATGCGAAAAGTTTAAGCGGCACATGTCTATTCCTGCTATAATGAGTTCACGGAGTTTATTTTCCGATGAACTTGCCGGGCCAATTGTGGCAATGATCTTCGTCTTGGAGGTATCATGAATATTTAATGACATAATTACTATAATGATTTGATGTACAACAGCTCCGATTATCATCCTTAATTATTTTGCAGACTTCAACAAATTGCACACCTTTACGTTTCTTAAGAATCAAGCTTGCAATTTTGCAATCAATTTTCCGAACAGGAAAATTCTAAAATTTTTATGAAATTAATGCATGTTTATTAATTGACACTAAGAAGACTGTGATTTTCTTACCTGTCCATTACGTCATCAAAATGAATATGCAATAACTAACACTGTGTGAAAGATTTAACAAAGGGACATGTTGGCGGAAATATTCTCAGATTTGCAGCTCCTATGCTTCTTGGGAATTTGTTTCAGCAATCTTACAACATCGTTGACAGCATAATAGTCGGACAAGTATTGGGTAAAGAAGCGCTTGCTGCTGTTGGAGCTTCTTTTCCTATCATTTTTGCCCTGATCTCATTTGTTATAGGAATTGCTTCGGGAGGGACAATTGTTGTTTCTCAATATTTTGGAGCCAAGGATTTTCTGAGAGTCAGACGTGCAATAGACACACTTTACATTTTCATTTTTTTTGCATCCATTGTTATTATGGCTGTAGGAATAACCTTCAGTGAAAGTATTTTCCATCTTATAAAACTGCCTCCCGAAGTACTCCCCCAGGCTACGGCATATCTGAATACATTTCTTCTGGGTACTGTTTTGCTTTTCGGTTTTAACGGAACAAGTGCCATTCTCAGAGGACTTGGAGATTCTATAACTCCGCTGGTGTTTATGATCATTGCGTCGATATCCAATATTGGGTTTGATATACTTTTTGTAAAATATCTGGGATTTGGAATTCAGGGAGCAGCATGGGCTACCATTCTTTCACATGGAGGAGCCTTTATTACTGCTGTATTGTATCTTAACAAAACACACAAACTGGTGCAATTAAAACTAAGGGAGTTGGTATTTGACTGGGAAATTTTCTGGAAGAGTGTAAAAATAGGTGTGCCTGCAGGTTTTCAGCAAACTTTTGTAGCCGTTGGAATGATCGCATTGTTTCGTATTGTCAATGATTTCGGTACAAATGTAATTGCCGCATACTCGGTTGCAGGTCGCATAGATAGTTTAGCCATGTTGCCAGCCATGACTTTTGGTCAGGCATTATCCACCTTCGTGGGACAAAATATGGGGGCAAATAAGTCAAGCCGTGTAAGATCAGGACTTTTATCAACACTCGGTATGTCAGCCTTTGTATCCATTTTCATTACGATCATCGTAATTTTGCTCCGTTTTCCTCTGATGAGATTGTTTACAAAAGATGCAAGTGTAATTGCAACCGGCGTAGAATATCTTATAATCGTAAGTTCTTCGTACATTGTTTTCAGCACCATGTTTACTATTAACGGAGTTTTAAGAGGTGCCGGTGATACAATTATCCCCATGTTTATTACCTTGTTCTCTCTCTGGATAATCAGGATTCCTTTTGCTTATATTCTTTCTGACAGGTTTGGCGAAGTGGGAATATGGTGGGCCGTACCTATTGCCTGGATGATCGGTGCATTGTTCTCTTTTTTCTATTATCTTACTGGAAACTGGAAAAAGAAAGTGATCGTAAAACATTACGAGGAAAAGATGGATAGCACACTATAGTCAATAAATATTATCTTAGCAGTCGAATAAAATTCTGTATTGTCGTTATGATACACTCCATGACAGGTTTCGGGAAAGCAATTTGTGAGCTTCAGAACAAAGTGATCACCATCGAAATTAAAACTCTTAATAGCAAGCAATTGGATATTTATACCCGCTTACCAAACATCTACAAGGAGAAAGATATGGACATACGAAACATGCTTTCTCAAAAATTACAAAGAGGTAAAATAGAATGTATCATTACGTATGAAGATACTGATATTACCAGTACCTCAAGGATCAATGTGGCGCTGGTAAAAGAATATTATCGCCAAATGGAAGAGCTGGTCGATGAGTTGAATATAAAGAACAGCGATGCTATTTTACAGACCATCATGCGATTTCCTGATTCATTAAAGATAGATAAAGAACAGCTGAATGAAAATGAATGGAAAGCTGTTATTCAGAAAATAAACGAAGCATTGCTGGCTATTGAAGATTTCAGAAAACAGGAAGGCAATGCTTTGCAATCGGATATAACCGGAAGAGTAAATGGCATATTAGACTATCTTAAGAAGATAAAACCTTTTGAAGAGGAGCGTATTGAGTGCATACGGGAAAAAATCCAATCGAACATCTCAGAGGTATTTGATGCAGACAAACTGGATCAGAACCGATTTGAACAGGAATTGATCTATTATCTTGAAAAAATTGATATTACCGAAGAAAAAGTGCGTCTTGAAAATCATTGCAACTATTTTTTTGATGTAGTAAATGAAAATATCGCTGTTGGAAAAAAACTTGGATTTATTACCCAGGAAATGGGGCGGGAAATAAATACAATAGGCTCTAAAGCCAACCATTCTGAAATACAAAAAATAGTAGTTCAGATGAAGGATGAACTGGAAAAGATCAAAGAACAATTAATGAATGTGTTATAATTAAAAAAATGGCAGGAAAACTTGTAATACTATCGGGACCTTCAGGAGCAGGCAAATCAACCATATCAAAAAAGCTGCTGGAGAAAAAAGAATTTACCCTTGCCTTTTCGATTTCTTCTTGCAGCAGAAAGAAACGGGATGATGAAGTGGACAAAAAAGACTATTACTTCCTGAATATTGATGCTTTCAAAGCTAAAATTGAAGACAACGAATTTCTGGAATGGGAAGAAGTATATCCGACTCACTATTACGGAACGATGAATATTGAAGTGGAAAGACTCAGAAGTATGGGAAATAACGTACTATTTGATGTCGATGTAAATGGCGCCATGAGCATAAAGAGAAAATACAAAGAAGAAGCCATTACAATATTTATTAAACCTCCATCAATTGAAGCTTTGGAAGAGCGCCTCAAAAGCAGAAATACCGAAACTGATGAGAGTATTGCAAGGCGTTTGCGCAGGGCGAATATGGAGAATACCTATGCAAGGAAATTTGATCATTGCATCGTAAACGATAACCTGGAAGATGCAGTAAAAAAAGCGGTTGAAATTGTCAGTGAGTTTCTGGATTAAGGCTTACTGATCTGGTATGCTAAGGGTTTAATTAACACGTATTTCTGCATAAAAATATGAACTATGAAAACCGGTCTGTTTTTTGGATCGTTTAATCCAATTCATATTGGCCATATGGCTCTTGCCAATTATTTTGTGGAGTATACCGGTCTCCGGGAGGTATGGTTTGTTATCAGTCCGCATAATCCATTGAAAAAAAAAGAATCCCTTTTGAATGACCAGCTTCGGTTGGAAATGGTAGAACTTGCTATAGGCAAGGATGAACGATTTGGCATATGCGATATTGAGTTTCGAATGCCCAAACCCTCATATACTATCGATACTTTAACTTATCTTTCAGAAAAACACCCAAAACGGGAGTTCATTCTATTAATGGGTTCCGATGGACTCGGCAGCTTTCACAAATGGAAAAATTGCGAACAACTGGTCAACTTATACCACAGATACATTTATCCCAGGGATACAAATGATCAAACCGATTATTCGCAACACAGGAATATTACATTATTAAAAGATGCCCCTAAGATTGAGATCTCATCCAGTTTCATTCGCACTGCAATAAAAGAGGGTAAAGATATTCCGTACTTCCTTCATGCCAGGGTGTATGATTTCATTGTACAAAAAATGCTGTATATGTAAAAAGCCTCCCGAAGGAGGCTTTATAACATTCATCTCACCAAATCTCTCTCCGCTAAATCTAATTGAATGTATATCCAAATCCTATCTTGAATGAATAGGTAAATCCGCTATTCCCTTTATGCATTCCCCACGTACCTGGTCCATCCACAGGATTAAGTGACCCTTTATAATAACCTATGCCCATTGATGCATCGAAGTAGGCTCTTTGAAAAAGTTTTATCTTGTTGCCGAAGGCTAAATAATGCCCCATGGTAGCAATTGCACCCGGATCAGAATTAACAACATAGGTTTCATCACCCAAAGTGATCAGTTCAGAAGAGTAAGATGTCCCTTTCTGGTATATCAGGTTGTATTGCAAATATGGCTTGTAGTATTTTTTTTCACTATGCAAACGGTTCAGATTTCCTAAAAATAATTTGTACTTAAAATCTGCTCCTGCAATTTTTGCCTCTCTGTCGCTGTAGATAAAACCTACCTCAAGCGATTTTCTTCCTTTATTTATGCTTGCGTTAAGTGTATATCCGACACCATGACCGGTACCGGTATTTATCTGAGCAATAGAAACTCCATAATAAGGTTTGTCCTTATTTATGGTCGCATCCTTTGCAAATAGTGCCGTGGTAGTTAGTAGTAATGTTACTAGTATCGTGCTCAGTGTTTTCATTTTTTTCTTGCTTAATAACTTACTCTATCTTACGGAAAGCATGTATACACGTTGAGCTAAAAGGGATGAGAAGCCTTATAGGATCAATAAGATTTTAATCAATAGAACAGGGTATGGATAGATACCGCTGTGAGGTGATTATTATCACTTATCTACATATGTAAATATGTAATAAATTGATGGCCAGTAAATTAACAAATACTTATTTTTTTTTCGTAACAATATCAATTCCTCTTTTCAATCCATCAATATTCATAGGAATAAGATGATGGTGTCTTTCAGGAAGAGACTTTTCCAGGCCACTTACAACATTATCAAACTCAACCAGGGGTTTTATTTTAAGGTAAGAACCCAGCACGATCATATTGAATGCACGTGGAGCACCCATCTTAGTTGCTTCTTTTGTGGCTTCAACCTGGTAGATGGTAATGTCTTTTCTTTCGGGATGACGTGTAATACCATTGGTGTCATACAAGAGTACACCTCCGGGTTTCACCATGGCTTCGAACTTGTCCATCGATTGCTGATTGAGAATAATAGCGGTATCGTAATGGTTGACGATGGGTGAACTAATTCTGTCATCACTAAGAATTACTGTTACATTCGCGGTTCCTCCACGCATCTCGGGCCCATAAGATGGCATCCAGCTAACTTCCATTTGTTGCATGATGCCGGAATAGGCCAGAATTTTCCCCATCGACAAAACGCCCTGTCCACCAAAACCGGCAATAATTATTTCTTCATTCATGATGCAGTGTAATTAAGAAAAGATTTTATTTAACAAGTTTTCCATCTACTTTTATATCGCCCAAAGGATAAAACGGCAACATATTTTCTTCTAACCATTTGTTTGCCTGCACCGGTGTCATTTTCCATCCTGAGTTGCAGTTTGAAACAAATTCAATAAGTGATAAACCTTTTTTCTCTTTCTGGTTTTCAAAAGCTTTTCTCAAGGCTTTCTTTGCTTTTCTGACATAGTTCGGTGTGTGTACCGCCTGTCGCGTAACATAATATGCGCCTGGCAATTGGCTAACCAATTCAGTGATCTTAAGCGGATTTCCCATCAATTTAATATCTCGTCCATAAGGAGTAGTTGATGATTTCATTCCCTCCAGGGTTGTTGGTGCCATCTGTCCTCCGGTCATACCATAAATACCGTTATTTACAAAAATGATTGTAATGTTCTCTCCCCGGTTGCTGGCATGAATTGTTTCTGCCGTTCCGATAGCTGCCAGATCACCATCTCCCTGATAAGTAAAAACAAATTTATCCGGCCAGCAACGCTTGATGCCGGTAGCGACTGCAGGAGCTCTCCCATGAGCACTTCCTGTCATGTCCACATCCATAAAATCATAAGCAAGAACCGAGCAACCAACCGATGCCACTCCGATAGTCTCAGCTTGTATTCCCATCTCTTCCACTACTTCCATTGTTAGTCTGTGGATTACTCCATGTCCGCATCCGGGACAATAGGACAATATGTCATCTGTCATACAACTTGATTTCTTGTATACCAGATTTTCTTCCTTAATTATATCTTTTACGTCCATTGTTAATGGTTCAGATTGTATCCTCATGATTTCTTAATAAAATTAGTTTTCAATGCATCCAGAACTTCATCAGGTGTATGTATAATTCCACCGGTTCGACCAAAGTGTTCAACCGGTACTTTGCCATTGACTGCAAGCCTAACATCTTCGACCATCTGTCCGGTACTCAATTCGACAGACAACATGCCTTTTACCTGTCCGGCCAGTTCAGCCAATATTTTCGAAGGATATGGATACAATGTTATTGGCCTCAGCAATCCTGCTTTGATGCCTTCTTCCCTGGCTAGTTTTATTGCTTTCTGGCAAATTCTTGCAGATGAACCATAAGCGACATAGAGGTATTCCGCATCATCGCAATCAATCATCTCATACCGTACTTCTTTTTCCTTTAATTTATTGTATTTCTCACTAAGGTCCCTGTTGTGCCTTTCCATTCCTGATGGGTCAAGATCAAGTGATGTTACTATGTTTCTCTCACGGTCAGGTGTTTTGCCTGTAGTTACCCACGATTGATCGAAATCAGTAAGTCTTGGAACAGCATCGAATAGTTCTACTTTTTCCATCATCTGGCCAATCATACCATCTGATAATATCATGGCAGGATTACGGTATTTATATGCCAGGTCAAAGCCAAGCTTCACAAAATCTGACATCTCCTGAACCGATGATGGTGCCAGTACAATAAGATGGTAATCACCATGTCCTCCTCCCTTTGTAGCCTGAAAATAATCAGCTTGCGAGGGTTGAATGGTTCCCAATCCCGGACCTCCTCTGACAACGTTCACTATCAGGCATGGAAGTTCTGATCCTGCCAGGTAAGATATCCCCTCCATTTTCAGGCTAATTCCCGGACTGGAAGATGATGTCATGGCTTTTTTGCCCGTACTGGCTGCGCCATAAACCATATTGATGGCTGCCAGCTCGCTTTCTGCCTGCAACAGTACCATTCCAGTCCTTTTTTGAGGTTGCTGCAAAGCAAGGTATTCCATAATTTCTGACTGAGGAGTTATTGGATACCCGAAATAGGCATCCGCCCCGGCTCTGATTGCTGCTTCGGCAACTGCCTCATTGCCTTTCATTAAGCGTAGTTCTCCCATTGCAAATTAAATTTCAGCGTTTACTTTTTTTCGATAGACTGTTATGACCCCATCAGGACATACGATGGCACAATTTGCACAGCCCGTACAATTGTCAGGATTTTCCATGTAGGCATAATGGTATCCTTTCCCATTGACAGCAGGTGCCATTTTGATAACAGCAGTAGGACATGCGCCTATACAAATCTGACATCCCTTGCATCTCTCTACGTCAACTACAATGGCTCCTTTCACTTTTGCCATATTCTATTCATTTTTGGTGTAAATTTGAGCAATTAAATCATAGTCATTCTAACACTATCCGGTTTTAAAACCTTTATACAATGAGTTTATATTTTACACCATTGCATCTTTAAATAATTATGATTTAGAGTTTTAAGGTAGTATGAAAGAGTGAAAACTGGCGGTCAACCAAAAAATAGCAGTACATAGATACAAAATTTTTATGTATCTGTCACAATATTTCATTAAGTTTTCATTTAACAGCATACATGAAAACACACCAAAACAGGCTTATTCATTGAATAAATTGACAAAATTTATGCCTTAGATTTTACATACGGTAAACAGGATTTCTAAGCTGTCCGGTAAAAATTCAGGTCAGAAATAAGTCTGATTTCTCCAAATTCTTTGTACATTTCGTACTATTATCAACCTTTCAAAGTCATTCATCATGAAACAAACACTACTAATTCTACTTTGCATTCTTTCCGGAGTAGGCATACCAACAGTTAAAGCACAATTCGTTCCCAACGGTGGTTTTGAAGAATGGGAAATGAGAGAACTCTACGAAGAACCGGAAAACTGGAATTCGGGAAATATGGAAGCTTTTATGAGCAATTCCCAGACTGCTTTCATTACAGATGACAGTTATAGTGGCGATTATGCCGTGCGCCTGGAATCTCTTGTTGCCGGTTCTGATACGCTTCTCGGATATGTAAGCTGTAAGGGTTCAGTTACCGGAGGAGAAACTGATACACTCCAATTCACAGGCGGATTACCCATTTCAACTATACCGGATTCCATTTTTGGCTATTTTAAATACGATATTGCCGATGATGATACTGCCATAGTCCTTGTATCTTTCAAACTCGATGGCAAGATTATCTCACAAAATATTTTTCCTATCACAAGAGATACGAGTTCGTATTCGAAGCTAGGATGGCAAATAGAGTCCAAGGGCGCAGCATGTGATACAGTATTGGTTGGTATTACCTGTTCACATCCATTCGATCCCCGACCGGGAAGTTGGGTTCAGGCAGATTCACTCTGGTTTTATGCCATTGGCGATTCCATACCAAATACCGACTTCGAAGTCTGGGAAGATCTGGCCTACAAAGAACCTGTAGATCATGTAACTGCTAATCTTCTGACCTACCTCTTCGGTGGAGATATATCTGCAGATTCAACCACCGATGCACATTCGGGCGATTATGCCCTCAGTCTGACAGCAGTTGAAACCAACATACCCACAGATAGCGGGATGACCCATGCAGTGGTAAGTTTCCTGATGCCTGATAATCCGGAACAGTTTTTCACGGATGAAATCTCCACTTTCCCTGTCGATTTCAATCCCTCACAACTGACAGGATACTATAAGTTCACTCCTTTTCTGAACGATACGGCCGTTGGAATGATTTACCTGATAGATGATGAAGAAAATGAATATGTACATTATGTTTTATTATTCCCGGCAGTCGATTATACTTCTTTCACTGTTGATCTGAACTATCCACAAGGAACTACTATTACCCAGGTGGGCTATATTTTCAGTACAACCACACTTTTCGGAATCGGAGATGGCAGTGGTGAAATTGGAAGTGAATTGATACTGGATGATCTTGAACTGGTAAATCCCTGCGATACTTTTGCCGAATTTTCAATAAACATTACCGAAGCAACCTGCCAGGAAAACCATAACCTGCTCGATGCAGGAGCTATCTGGAACGGATACTTGTGGTCAACAGATGCAACTACTCAAACCATAACAGTTGATGATGGTACATTCAGTGTTACCGTCACGGACAATACAAAAGGATGTCAGTTTAGCGATGAAGTGGAAGTGAGTACTGTTATCTGCGACATCATCAACGATGTAAAGCCTGAAAGTGTTTCAACCAGTATCTATCCCAATCCTTCCGAAGGCTTTTTCACTATTGAATTTCAAAATATGCTACCGGGAGAATATACCATTGAAATCATTTCTATCACAGGAAAAACGCTGAAAAGACGGAATATTCAAAGTACTTCCGATAATCAAAAGATACCATTCGACCTTTCAAGCTATCCCCAGGGATTGTATATGGTGAAAATTGAAGGCTTAAAATACTCTCACTACGAAAGAATATTGATTGAATAAGAACCATGATACGAAGACTTACAATCCAAAAGGCATCCTTTACGGGGTGTCTTTTTTTTCTATTAAAAACATAACAGATGAAAGGGATTTTCTTTCGTTTTTGTTGCAGGCTTATCATAAATCATCATAACCCACTCTTATCTCTTAGGATGCGGAATCCGGATTCATGCATCTGAACAAGCAAAACCGTCTTTGTATGACGGCCTTGCTTTTTTTATCAATAATTTGCCATGTTCTTCTGCGATGGCTTTTTGTAAATGATTGTCTGTTATCTTACGTACAATTTCTTTGTTGCGAGCAATTCTCCATTGTTTTCTATGGTAACAATATAGTATCCATTGCCTATGGAAGCATCCAGATCAATTCTGTTTATCCGCTCCGAGAGATCAAGCGACATCACGAGTTGGCCGATGATATTTCGTATTTTCAGGGTATACAAATCAGAAATTCCGCGATTTCCTAAATCTATAGTAATATAGCTTTTGGCCGGATTCGGAGACAGGATAAATTCGCCAAATGTGTTTGTGTTCACAGGATTTATCGTATTTGGCAATACGGTGACTACTATGGTGTCCGGTTGTGAAGACAATTTTCCGTCACTGACAACCAATGAAAACCTGAAACTATCTACATAGTCAACATCCGGTGCTATAAATTCAGGATGAACAGTATCTGTAGCACTCAGCACAATTCCATCCAGACTTGTCCATTCAAATTGTAATGTATCTTCTTCAGGATCAGAAGAATCTGAACCATCAAGAATGACCAATTGACCTGCCTGTACACCATGGTCTCTGCCTGCATCTGCAATAGGGGCCTGGTTATTATCAACTGTTATAATAACTGTGTCCATCACAGAATTATCAGATCCGTCATTCACAATCAGTCCAAACAATAATTCTGTATCTTCATCTACATCTGGAGCTGTAAAAGTCGGAGCCGGCAAAGTTGTGTCAGACATTTCAATATCATCAAACGAGAGCCAAGCATAATTTAAGGGATCATCCTGATAATCGTAAGAGCTTGTACCGTCAAGAGTCACAATATCACCTTCGTATACTTCCTGGTCCTCTCCGGCATCAGCAATGGGTTCTTCCTGCATGTTTTTCAGATGAAGTATTCCCAGAGACCGGAGATCCATAAAGGCCATATCCTCAAGTCCACCATCAGCATCCCATGTTAATATGGCATCTCTTTCTGAAACGTCAGGATCCGATCCATCCGAATCGGATATCTTAATTTCAAAACCCATATAAACTCCCAAATATGAAATAATATCCCCTGCCTCAGATCCGGCAGGTAAAATATATTTCCAGGGTATTTTAGTTTCTACCTGCCAGTTTCCCGGACTATCAACAACCAGGAATTCCAAAGACGGATCATCAAATCCCGGTCCTTTATCCGGACCAACCATTGTAAAATGAGTTTCATTAAATCCTCTGCAAAACCTGATTTCCATGCCATCGTCACCATAAGCTCCTGATTCGAAAATGCCCGTGGTATCCAGGTTAAAATAGATTTCCGCATTATCTAACAACCAGGGGTCAGCTGCAGATCCAGGATCAAAATTGTGGGCAATGTCATCAATGATATCAATGAACAGATAAAAAGCATCTATGTCGTAACAAACTTTAAACACTCCGCTCAGATCTGTATTTCCTCCAAAATCGCCAGGCGACTCAAACAATACATCGATGGATATGGATTCCGGCCATTCCTGTTCATCGGCTATTCCATCCACAGTGATTCGTTGAGTAGGAATGAGTGCACAGGTATCTGTTTCAACAGGAACATGAAGTTGAGCATGAGCAGGAATTGAAAAAACAAAGAGCAAGAGGAAGAAAATCTTAGTATGACAGTTGAAATTTTGCATGTTAAAAGAGTTAGGTTGGTTTAAATTTATATAACGATTGATTTCATATTAAAAAATCAGGTGAATGTACTCAATATGAATATTTAACGAAATATGGTGAAATTTGGTTACACTGCATTTACAACTACATTTTCATAGTATTCGAATCTACTCAAGCCAAAAAAGATTCAGCATAACTGTTTGGCAAAGAAGTCGAAACCATTCGTTCACATAAAGCAACAATTTCTTACTTTTGCCTGTCATACTGAGAAAATATGCGAAGCGAGAAAGATTTTTTGGGTGAAAAAAAAATACCTGTTGATGCCCTGTACGGAATTCATTCCATCAGGGCGAAAGAAAATTTCCCCGATGGAAGTTCTTTTTCATTTGAATGGTACAAAGCCTTGGCCACAGTAAAAAAGGCGTGCTACCTTACTGCCCGTGATTTCTTTCAAAAAGCTGAAGAACAATACGAGCTGAATAGGCTCCCTATCAAAACCATCCCCAATCAGATCACCGATGCCCTGGTTCAAAGTACCGAAGAATGTGAACAGGGCAAACACTTTGAACAGTTCATCGTGCCGGGCATTTCAGGAGGAGCCGGTACCAGCATCAACATGAATGTAAACGAGATCATTGCCAATCTTGCGCTGACAAAACTCGGGCACAAAGCCGGTGAATACAAGATCATCGATCCCATTGAACATGCCAACATCTTCCAGTCGACAAACGATGCTTTATCGCGCGACTGGTGGCGTACATCAAAATGTCTGGAGCGTATTAAAGTGGTAAACCTCGGTGGCAGTGCCATTGGCACATCCGTTGCCGTTCCCAAATTCTTTGTCAGCGAAGTGGTTGCCATGCTGCAAAGCATAACCGGACTTCCAATTACACGGGGTGAAAACCTTTCCGATGTCACCGCCAACTTAGATCCTTTCGTAGAGGTGCATGGCATACTGAAAGCCCATGCTGTAAATCTGGAAAAAATATCCGGTGACATTCGTCTGCTGGCTTCCGATTTGCATGGAGGAGATGTGGAAATACCCAAAAAACAAGCAGGCAGCTCCATCATGCCCGGCAAAATAAACCCGGTGATCGCAGAATTTGTAATCAGTTCCTCTGCCCGTATATATGCCAACGATGCCCTTATCACCAGCTTGTCGGCACAGGGGTGCCTGGAATTGAAGGCCTACATCCCGACCATAGGAATGGCCATAATTGAAAGTCTGGAGCTTCTGATTGCCTGCAACATCACGTTGAAAGACAATCTCTTTTCGGAGCTCAAGGTACATGCCAAAGCATCGGAGTACCGGGTAATGAACAGTCCGGCCATAACCACCGTGCTGCTTCCTTTTATCGGTTACAACAAAGCCTCAGAACTGGCAAAATATATGAAAGAACACAAAGTAGATATTTATAAGGCCAATGCAAAACTGAGGTTCATGGAAGAGGCAAAACTAAAAAAAGCCCTGAAACCCGAGTACATTGTACAGGGCGGTTACCTGCTGAAGGACTTATTGTAAAAGTAATAACATGGTAAAGGGAAGAGACGCAAAACCACAGATAGGAATTTTCGGCAAAAGGAACAACGGAAAAAGTTCATTGATCAATGCACTGATCGGACAGAATGTTGCCATTGTATCGGAAGTTGCCGGCACAACTACCGATCCGGTAAAAAAAAGCGTGGAGATTGATGGTATAGGTCCCGTAATAGCCATTGACACCGCCGGCATTGATGATGTGGGTGACCTGGGAAAACTCCGCAAGGAAAAATCAATGTCTGTAATCAACCAGGTGGACCTTGCCTTGCTGGTAGTTGCAGAAAATGCATTCGGCAAAAAAGAAGAGCAACTGATAAAATCTTTCCAGGACAATGAACTCCCCTTTCTGGTAGTTCACAACAAGAGCGATCTTGAAGCTGCCAACGAATTACTCAGAAACAAAATTCAGGATGCCTGCGGGCTTTCACTTATCGACTACTCTGCCCTGCAAGCCGAAAAATACAATCCTGAACTGATCCAAAAGATCAGGGAAAACTTACCCGATTCTGCTTATAAAAAACGGGGGTTGATCGGCGACCTGGTAAAACCGGGAGATGTTGTGCTGCTCATTACCCCTATCGATGCGGAAGCCCCCGAAGGAAGGCTGATACTCCCCCAGCAGCAGGTAATACGCGATGTGCTGGATAACGATTGCACAGCCATTGTGCTGAAGGAACGGGAGGTGGATAGCTTTTTACGGCGTACGGGCATAAAGCCCAACCTCGCGATTACCGACAGCCAGGCATTTCTGAAAGCCGATGCTTCCATTCCTAAAGATATTCCCCTGACCAGTTTCAGCATTGTGCTGGCCCGGCAGAAAGGAGATTTTCAGGCTTACCTGGAAGGAACACCTAAAATTGGTGAGTTGAAAGACGGCGACCGTATTTTGCTGCTGGAATCCTGTTCGCACCATGTTTCCTGCGATGATATTGGCCGGGTGAAAATACCAAGGTGGATATCCAACTATACAGGCAAGACCCTGGAGTACGAAACAGTAGCAGGACTGGATAAACTCTCCCGACCTATCGAAGATTATGCACTCGTGATCCAGTGCGGCGGCTGCATGATCACACGCCGGCAGTT
>CAYQDZ010000022.1:18171-22451 GCA_964416375.1 uncultured Bacteroidales bacterium | reverse complement strand
AAGGATATAAATAGATATTATTCAATTAGTTGAAAGTGTTAAAGTAGAATTAAAATGAATATTTACAAGAAGAAAATCAGATGGAAGTTTTTTCTCTTTAGCTGTGCCGTAACAATAGGAGTTGGTTCGCTATGGTATACTAATAATCTGGTGAAAAAACTGGCTGCGGAAGAACAAAAAAAAGTAGCTCTTTGGGCAAAGGCAACCAGCTTGATTCCAAACACCGATCTGGAAGGTGAAAGTCTGGGATTTCTCTTTTCTGTAATACAAAATAATGAAACTGTTCCGGTCATTCTTATTGAGTCGGATACATCGATTTCACTATACCGTAACCTTGATACGACCCGTGTTCATAATCCCGAATACCTGAAAAAAAAGTTACATGAAATGATGGAAGAAAATCCGCCTATTGAAATTCCTTTAACAGGCAGTAAAAAACAATATTTATATTACAGTCGTTCAACTATTCTTTCAAGCCTTATTTATTATCCCTGGGTACAGATGTTTGTAATTCTGATTTTTATTGCTGTTGCTTATTTTGCCTTCAGCTCTTCACGCAAAGCAGAGCAAAACCAGGTGTGGGTTGGATTATCGAAAGAAACGGCTCATCAGCTTGGTACCCCAATTTCTTCATTGATGGCATGGCTTGAAATGCTTAAATTGAAAAATCAGGATGCAAGCCTTGTTGGAGAGTTGGAAAAAGATATTCTGAGATTAAATATAATTACCGAACGATTTTCTAAAATTGGCTCTCCCCCTGTTCTCAAACCGAAGAATGTGGTTAGTACCATTGAAAACTCATTGAATTATTTAAAAACCAGATCATCTGATAAAATTGCATTTCAATTGCATGCCGATGAAAAAGAAATTTTAGTGCCTTTAAATACGTCCCTGTTTGAATGGGTGATCGAAAATGTTTGTAAAAATGCCATGGATGCCATTGGAGAAAAAGGTGAAATCAAGATTTCCATTACGAAAAATTTTCATTTCGTTTTTGTTGATATTTCTGATACCGGCAAAGGAATTTCAAAATCAAAATTCAAAACCATATTTAAACCAGGTTTTACAACCAAAGATCGTGGATGGGGACTTGGGCTCTCTCTTACAAAACGTATCATTGAAGAGTACCACAAAGGAAAAATATTTGTTGCAGATTCTGATATCGGAAAAGGGACTACCATTAGAATTATTTTGAAAACTTCGTAAGCCTAATGGAAAAATCCCGTTTTCGTAAAACAGAAAGGCTTCGTTCTAAAAAACAAATTGATCTTTTATTCAGAGAAGGAAAATCCATTCGGGAAAACTGCGTGAGATGTTTGTATCTGGTCCCTGATGAGCCTTTGCCTTCCCCAGTGCAGGTCATGATTTCAGTGCCAAAAAAGCTATTCAAAAAGGCCGTTGACCGCAATTTGATTAAAAGGAGAATTCGTGAATCATACAGGCTTAACAAGGATTCACTTCTTCGTCTCTCTAGTGGAAAAAATAAGCATCTGATCCTGGCCTTTCTTTTTGTTCATTCTGAAATGGAAGATTACCATTCCATTGAACAGGCCATTCAAAAAATAATTTCCAAATTGATCCATAAATTCCAATAAACACAAAAACCCGAAAAAATTCCGGGTTTTTTTTGTTGTCCCGCCAGGATTCGAACCTAGACTATATGGACCAAAACCATAAGTGCTGCCATTACACCACGGGACAAAATCGAGGTGCAAAGATAAAACAAAATTGCTTAGCTCAAAGGCATTTCCAAACGAGATTTTAGTTGCCTGCAGATTCCAGAATGCCGTTTTTCATCACCATTACAGTATTGTAATTCCATTTTGGGTTTGAGTTATTCCCTTTTTTATTTCTTACCAGTTTTTCTATGTCCGAATCCATCACAATTTTTTGTTGGTCAGGAAGAAAAAGGATTATTCTCATTCCTGGCAACTGCCAGATATGATCTTCATCGATGGAAAAATATTCGTTCAGGAACAATACGGTATCATTCATGTGCCAGATATAAAACAATTCTTCCATATAGTCCTCATCAAAAGCAGGTATTGCTGCAGTATGCTCAATAACAAGTTCGGCTTCCTCTTTTTCACTGGCCCTGATCTCAAATTGGGGATGTAAATAACAAACTTCCTCTATATCACTATGCAATATTTCTTTCCCGAAAAAGGAATAAAAATCAATGCCATTTGCTCCCCATTTATCCTGTTCCATATCAACATACAATACTTTGCCAGAAGGAATATCAACAGATTTATTTTCCTTATTCAGGTAGGAATAGGAATTAATCCATTCTCCTGAAGCAATAGTAACAATCACAAAAACCAGTGCAAGGACCCAAAATGTCCAGGCGAAAGCAGAAAGCACAGAGTTATGAGATTTCACATTAAAAATCAATTTTATTATACCAATAAGAATAGCTACAACAGGAATAAGAATAACCAGAGACAGCGCAATCCCAAACAAAGAAAAACTTTGCATCAGCGGATGGATGTATTCCTGCATTGGAAAAAGTGAAAAATTCCAATCAAAGAATAAACCTCCTGCCATCAATGATGTGACCAAGGCGATAACAACTGCTCCCCCTGCAATAACCAGGGCAATACCAACAATTACCAGAATCACTTTAAGGAATACCAAAAAAATGTTTCCGAGGGTGGTAAGTGTTTCTGCAGCCGTATGTTGTGCTTTTTTATAAGACTCAGATTTTGAAAAGTTATTCAAATTGTCTTTCACCTTGGTAAATTCCTTTTTTACTGATTGTTGGATGTTCTCAATTGTAACGGCCTGTCCTTTCATCTGCAATTTCTGGGCAGTAGTTCGTGCCGCCGGCATGGCAATCCACATAACCAGGTAAGCAAGGAATCCAATTCCATCAAAGAATAAGAGAATAATGAATGCCAGTCTGATCCAGACTGAATCTATATTGAAATATGAGGCTATCCCACTGCATACTCCGCCGATTATGTTGTTGTTTATATCCCGGTATAATCGCCGGTGTTGTTTGTCAAAATCGGAAGAAGTTTCTTCTCCTTTTGAGTCTTCCTGGTATTCTTCATTGTTATCATGTATCTCTGCTTCACGTGCAAAATCAGCAGCAGTACCCATCAATTGAATCACTTCTTCAACATCGGAACGTGTAACGACTTGTTTGGTACTTCCAAGTTTTTCCTGAAGAATCTCAGCAATACGCTGTTCAATGTCCTGCAGAATTTCCTCTGCTTCATCCGGAGTTTTCCGGAAATAATTTTTTAAAGAATCCAGATATTCTCTAAGCTTATCATAAGCATCTGCATCCAGATCAAAAAGCTGTTGATTTAGATTTATTTTTACAGTTTCTTTCATGATGTGCGAGTAATTATTTCTTGGTTTTTATTGCTTTTATTGCATCACCCAATTCATTCCATGCCAAATCAAGCTCTTTTAAAAAGTTCTTCCCTTCACTGGTCAATGCATAGTATTTTCTTGGTGGTCCCTGTGTCGATTCTTCCCATCTGTAACTTAAAAGTCCCGCATTTTTTTGTCGTGTAAGCAATGGATACAGTGTGCCTTCCACCACAATTAATTCCGATTCTTTTAACTTATTTATGATATCCGAAGCATACGCATCTCCCTGTTTCAGTATCGACAGAATACAATATTCCAGTATTCCTTTTCTCATCTGGGCTTTCGCATTCTCAACCTTCATATTCCCTCCTTTATTTCTTTTGAAAACTACGTTTTACATTCTCAAATTCCTGTCTGAAGAAATCGCCAATATTGGATAAATTCACTGCTTCTCCACGCATTTCAAGCTTCTGAGCCACAGTATTGGCTTCAGGAAGTATAATCCATAATATTAAATAGATCAATACGCCAGCCATGCCAAAAATGGCCAGAATAACAAAAATAACCCGAACAATTGTCGGATCAACACGCCAGTAAGATGCAAGACCACTGCAAACTCCTCCGATTATGCTGTTATCGGGATCGCGATACATCCGTTTGTAATTCCGATGTTTCGATTTATAAGCATTTTCTGTCGTTTTTCCTGATATATCCTCCGGATTTCCCATAATTCCGATCACTTCTTCTACTTCTTTGATGGTAATTACCTGCCGGTTGTTTTTTAGTCTTTCACTGAAAAGTTCAGCAATTCGGGTTTCTATATCCTGGTAAATTTCATCGTTCCCTTCCATTGATCTCAATTCATTCTTTACTTTGTCAAGATATTTTTTCAGTTTATCATACGCGTCATCATCAATATGATAAACCATACCTCCAAGATTTACTGTCATTGTTTT
>CAYQDZ010000022.1:3619-18071 GCA_964416375.1 uncultured Bacteroidales bacterium | reverse complement strand
TTCATAGTTTGATTTATTAATTTCCTAATATCATGTGTTTTCTGAATTTCCATTGGATATTGTTTACAATCGTTGAATCAATGTATTCACTCCGGGCATTTTCTAATGTTTCATGAGGAATTGACTCTTCTGGTTGTATAGTCAGTTCTTCAATTTCTGAAATGCTATCTTTATCCAACACTTTATCTCTCTGCCCGATGGTTTCGCTTTTTAAAGCATTTGTAATCGGAGCACAACACACAATAAGTAATAAAAGATATTTTTCTAAAATATACATACATCATATATTGAATACAAAGATATAAATATATTTTAGTACTATGCAATACCTAGTACCATATTTTTTTAATTTCTTGTTTTTAAATTCAATAAATACATGAAAACACTGGAAGGTAACTTATTGAAAATGAGGGTTGAACTTGGAGAACCTGTGCGGTATTATCTATCACTCGGACAGGAAGAAATTTTTATGAACGATTTGATCAATAAGCACATTGAATTGCAATATTTGAATCAAATCCACTGCATCAAATGTGGCAGAGTTACTTCAAAATCATTTGCCCAGGGATTTTGTTTCCCTTGTTTCCGTTCAGCTCCGGAAGCTGAAGAATGTGTATTGCGTCCCGAGTTATGCCTTGCCCATGAAGGAGTAGCCCGTGATATAAACTATGCAGAACAACATTGTCTGATTGATCACTTTGTTTACCTTTCTTATACAAGTGGTATTAAAGTAGGAGTCACACGCCATACTCAAATTCCTACACGCTGGATTGATCAGGGAGCTGTGGCAGCCATCAAAATTGCCTGCACTCCCAATCGGTATACCGCTGGTTTGATTGAAGTCGCTTTAAAATCTCATTTTGCTGATAAGACCAATTGGCGAACAATGTTAATAAGCAATGATTTGAAACTTGATCTTCTCCGGGAAAAAGAAAAAGCGCTTCATTTTTTAAGCAAGGATCTGAAATCATTCAAAACCGACGACAATTCCATCTGCTATATCAACTATCCTCATTGCAACCCACCTGTAAAAATATCAAGTATTAATTTAGATAAAAACTCTTATTATTCTGGTATTGTGAAAGGTATAAAAGGTCAATATCTTATTTTTGAAAATGGGATTGTAATCAACATCAGAAAATACGGAGGGTATTTAGTAAGGTTAAATTTTTAGTTTATTGTAATTTTCAATCTGCATTCTTTATAGTTTAGTATTCTTTTCTCTGATAACTATTTTGTAAAATACCGGTACCATAATCAATGTTAACATAGTCGAAACCAATAAGCCTCCTATTATGGTCCATCCTAAGGGAGACCATAAGGAACCTCCCTGCAGGGTCAAGGGCAGCAATCCGCCAATGGTTGTAAAGGAGGTTAAAATAATAGGGGTAAACCGGGTTTCTCCGGCAATTTGTAAAGCCTCTGGTATTGACTTGCCCTTTTTTCGTAAAATATTTGTATAGTCTACCAGTATGATGGAGTTGTTTACAACAATTCCAACCAGACTGGTAAATCCAACAAAGGCTGTAAAAGAAAAGGTATTTCCTGATAGAAGAAGTGCCCAGATCATTCCGATTGCCGCAAAGGGCAGAGCAATAAATATAATGATAGGTTGCGAGAAGGAACGGAACTGCAAAACCAATACAGCAAAAATAGAAATAATTGCAATGACGAATGCTGTTTTAGTGCCTCCAAAAGTTTCGCTTCTGCTTTCCAGTTCTCCGCTGATGTAATATCCGTATCCCGAAGGAAAAGAGTAAGATTGCAATTTTTCAATAACGGGGACCATCACATCGTCAATGGAATATCCTTTTTGTATATCTGCCCTGATTTCAGCGGTACGATCCAAATTGTACCTGGTAATAATACTGGGTGATTGTCTGAATTCAACTTTTGCAAGTTGACTCAATGGAATCATTTTCCCTGCCAAAGACTTAACATATATTTTATCTACATCTTCCAAACGTATTTTCCCCTCAAAAGACAAACGCAAAACCATGTTGTATTCATTGCCATTTTTATCTCTAAAGATGGATACGGGCGTTCCGGTAATAGCGGTTCGAATCGTTTGGTCAATACGATGAATCGGAACGCCAAACAGATTGGCTTTTTCACGGTTGATATTAAAATACAGATCTGTCTTGTTTTTAGTAAAAGCGTTTTCAAGATTAATTATCCCGTCTTGCTTTCTAAGGAAATCTTCAAATTCAGATGAAATGTCTGAAAGCACATCCAGACTTTTTCCGGTAAGGTATATCTGGACCGGAGCGGCAATAGGAGATCCCTGTTCGAATTCTTTCACATTGATTTTTGCCCCCGGGTATTTATCAAAAGTATCTCTCAATCTGTTTATCAAAGCATCAAATTCGTCCGGTACATAATCTTTGGTTTCTATATAAATGTCAGCTATATGGGTTTTAAAGCTTTCAGGAAAAACATTGTAATAGATTCTTGGATTGCCATGTCCAACGTTCGTTGCGTAATATTTTATCTCCGGAGTTGTATCCAGCACTGATTCAACATAGCGGGCAACTTCATCAGTTTTATCCAGATTTGTTCCATCCGGGAGTCTGATCTTGATCATAAGATTGGGCTGTTCCGCTTTTGGGAATAAACTAAATCCGACAAAAGTGAACGCATAAAGGGATATGAAAAAAGCAATCACAGAGATTAAGACAACCTGCCATCTATGGTTAAGCGCGTATTTCAGACTTTTGCGATAGGGACCTTCAATTATTTTGCTTAGCAAACTATTAAACCTGTTGCTACCATTATCTGATTTACCCTTTTTAACAGATACTCTGAAAACTTTACTCGTTATCATTGGAGTTAGTGTAAGAGCAATAATCAAGGAAATACTAAGAGTAACAATAATGGTTACAGGCAAACTTCTGATAAATAGCCCTGCCTGATAAGGCATCATGGCAATCGGGACAAAAGCCAGAACAGTGGTCAGAGTAGCACTTACAACAGGCCATCCTATCTCAGAAGCTGCGGCTATTGAAGCCTCACGGGGAGACAATCCTTTTGAAATATATCGGTTAATGTTCTCCACCATGACAATGGAATTGTCTACAAGTAGTCCGAGAGCCACCACCAGAGCAGCAATAGAAATCTGTTGCAGACCATAACCCATAGAATCAACAATACTCAATCCAATAAGAATGGATAAGGGAATAGCAATGATCACAACCAGGGAAGATCTGAAACCCAAAGCCAAAAAAATAATCAATCCTACCAGGATGATTCCCTGGAGCAGATTCCACATAAACCCGTTGATCCGGTTTCTCACTCCCTCAGTCTGATCAAAAACATATTCCAGCCGGTAGTTTTGATCAAGAGAAGAGCTGAAAGCACTGATCTCAGCTTTTACATCCTTGGAAACATCAAGTACGTTTAATCCTTCTTTCTGTTTTACAACAATAAATAGTGCCTTTTTGGCATTTCCTGCTTCGAATGAAGGAAAACGGACATAGTACTTTATGTCTTCGTGAGCAAAATGAATATTCGCTATGTTTTCAAGATAAATTAATTTTCCCATGTAAGAATTCACTACTGTTCTGCGGATTTGTTTTAGATCGGTATATGATCCGCTTGTTTTTACAGTAAAAACTTTATCTCCCAGCTCTATTGTTCCTCCCGGTATATTGGCGTTGTTGCTGCGAATTGCATCGGCTACTTCATCCATACTAATATTCATTCCGGCCATTTTTTCCAAATCGAGGGCTATTCTAACTTCTTGCTCAGGACAAGCAATGATCTCCACCTTCTTTACTCCGATTACTTTTTCCAAATCCTTCTTAAGTAGTTCTGCCTGGTTTTCAAGTTCCCTGTATGATGCTTTGTCTGAAAGTATTGCCAATTGTAACATAGCTACATCGCTTGATGTCCATTGTGTCGTCTGCAGATCGAGTATCTCCTTGGGAAGTTCACCCCGAATGCTGTTGACTTTCTGCACAACCTCATCATACTTTTCATCAGCATCTGCGTTGAAATCGAACTGTACAGCTATGGATGCAACCCCATCAATCATATAGGTATTAATTTTTTTGATGTCATCCAGTTCATTTACTGCTTCTTCTATGGGAAGTGCCACTAACTCTTCCATGTCAACAGGGCTTGCTCCCGGGTATATCACAAGAATGGAAACGCCCGGAATTACGATTTCCGGATTCTCTGTTCTCGGCATAGCAATATATGACTGAATGCCCGCAAACAACAAAAGCACAAATACAATCAGTGTGAACTGGTAATTATCGATGGCAAGTTTGGATAAACGCATGAGCTTCTATTTTTTCTTAATCAACGATTTCTATTCCCATATCAGGTTCAATAAAATCTGCCCCGTCAGTTATAACAGAGTCATTCTCTTCAATACCTTTACCCAGATATACAAGACTATCAGAAATATGCAGAATTTCAACTTTTCTTTTTTCATATCCATTCCCTTTCACCAGATACACATATCCGGTCATATCATCTGCATCATGAATATTGTGCATGGGCAAAACCAAATACTCTTCAGTATGTGAAGGAATAATCTCAGCTTTCCCAATCAATCCGGAAACAAAATTTGGAAGAGGCTCAGTTAATCGTAATTCCACTTCGTAAGTGCCAGTGTAAGGATCTGAGGCTTTTGCAATTTCTGAAACAACAGATTTGAATTTCATTCCGGGAAAGGCATCAAACAATACAAGTGCAGAGTCATTAAAATTGATCATCACAAGGTTAATATCAGATAATGCCACTCGCAAAACCCAGTCTTCCTCTTTTGAGCTAAAAAGAAACAAAGGATATCCGGCAGCTATGATTTCGTTTCTCTCAGCTAGTTTTTTCAATATTTTTCCCTTTGACGGTGCTTTAATAACCGAATACTTTCTGTTGAATTCAGCTATTCGCAAAGAAGATTTTGCAACATCAAGCGCTGTCTGTGCATTTTGCAATTCTTCCAGTGTAGCCACACTGTCCCTGTATAGATTCGTTGCTCGCTGCAAGTCACGTTCTGCTTTCTCTGTACCTAATCTTGCCTGATTAACATGTGCTTCAATTTCTGATAAATTCAGTTTTGCCAGTACCTCCCCCTTTCTCACTGTATGCCCTTCGTCAACATATATTTTTTCAATTATACCACCATTTTTAAAGCTTAGCTTCATTTCTGATTTAGAAGAAAGAATTCCTGAAGTTCGAATGGGGAAAGACAGATCTACTTTACTTGCCTTAATGATTCTTACCGGAATTTTTTTGACGCTCTTTGCTGAATTGTCAGCTTGTTTGCAGGTCGAAAAGATAAGGCCTGAAGTCAAAAATAGTCCAATGAAGGCTATATATTTTATTTGATGTATATATTTAGGTAGCATAATTTATTAATTTACATATTAATCCATTATCATTTAGTTAATTATTCTATCAGCAGTTACTCTTTCCAGTTCAGCTTCTTTTACTTTGTACTCATATACAGCGATGATCAGGTTCTGTTTGCTTTTTGTCATGCTTGTCCGGGCGTCGGTATATTCAATTAATCTTAGCTTTCCAATCCGGTATTTTTCCTCCACAACCTGGAAGGCTTTTTCGGCAGCACGAACCTGTTTCTGAGCGGCATCAATAGCTTCAGTTGCTGCATTCAGGTCATAGTATGCATTGATGACCTGCAATTCGATTTGCTTCTCAAGCTGTTTCTCTTTTAGTTTGATTTGTTCGCTCGCTATTTTTGCATGCTGTACATCTGCCCTGTTTTTAAATCCCTGGAACAAGTTCCATCGAAGTACCACGGAGGCAAGCAGATAATCATCTTTGTCTGTGAAAGAATACTCTTCTCCCTGAAAACCATAATCAACAACCAGGAATAAATTCGGATAGTTGGATGAACGGGCAAGATTTGTAAACTTCTCGTTAATGGTTGAGTAGGATTGCAATACATTTAATTCTTCCCTTGAGCTCAGTCCCAAAGATATTGCCTGGTCAACATCCGATGGAATGCCAATCCCCGGCATTTCATTTCCTTCAGGGATTTCAATTTCTGAATCCAGTGCTCTGTTTAGCAGAAAATTGAAGTAAGATCTTGCTGCCTTGTTTTCTTTCTCAGCTTCAGCTTTTCCCATATAAACACTCTGCAATTCGGCTTCGGAACGAAAGACCACATCCTGTGTTACCTTGTCGTTTTCATACATGCTTTTTGATACACGAAGGTTTTCTGTTAAGAGAACATTTGTTTCATCTACCAGTTTCAGTATGTATACTGTCATCAAATACCCATAATATGCCGATTTGATTTCTTTAATCAATTCTCTTTTGTAAATGAAAATATTTGCGGTTTCAATCTGTATTTGTTCCTTTTTGATCTGATGATTGTAAATGATCTGATGATTGTATACCGGTTGAACCAGGCTTAATTTGGTTTCATGTTCGGTGGGACGGTAGAAAGCAAATGACTGATTTTCTATAGGCGGGAAAACAATTTCCTGCTGTAAACCATTTAATGTCTGGTACACCGGATTTAACATATCTCCCACAGGAAAATCAATGGATCTCCCACCTCTGGATACCGTATAGCGCGCATTCAAACTTATGTCAGGATAGAAAAGCCCTTTTGCAGACCGTAAAGATTGCAGACTTTTTGAATAATCGGCCTGAATTTGCTGAAGCGCCAGGTTACTCTGAAGCCCCTCCTGTATATAAATCTCCAGAAGTTGATCCTGGGCGTTGGAACTGAAATATGTACCCGCCAATAAACCAAATAGTATGCATTTATACTTTTTCATTTTTTATGATCCCGTTTAAAACGATTTTCAGATGACTTTCGATGATATCCTCTTTTTTTACATGAATCAGTTCAAAGAGTTCTTTTTTCATGATGACAACTTGTAATACTCCCATCACTTGTGCCCAAAGCGTACTACTCAATGCATTTGCCGGGATATCGTTCCTGATCAAACCCTGTTGAATTCCTTCTTCAACCAGCTTTTGTACCATGTGTATGGGAGAGTCTTCCAGGAATGCTTTACAGATCTGTTCCTGATTGAGATTCAATTTCTTCAGATCACTTGCCTGAAAAAATAGTATGGAATGAGCGATTGCGTGTTCTTTGTCGAAATGTTGAATGAAAACATTGGCTATTGCCAGTAAATTTTCAACCGGGTTATTTTTCAAGTCCAGTACCTTTTCCATATCACAGGCAACCTTGTCCATGTGCCGTTGTGAGATTTCCCAGTGAATCTCTTCCTTGCTTTGAAAATAAATGTACAAGGTACCTTTGCTCAATTCTGCTTCTTCGGCCACATCATCCATGGTGGAATTCTCAACTCCCTTGGTAAAAAATACCTTCTCAGCAGCATCCAAAATTTCTTCTCTTCGTTTGAGTTTTTCCCTTTCTTTGCGCTCTGTTATTCCCATATTAAACTGTATTTTATATTATGACCATTAGTCATATTTTCAGCTAATATACAATATTTTTAATATAGTCAAATATTTCAAAGTGATTTTTAAAAGATTATTAGGAATAAAAAGTACTATTCATTCAAAACAAATGGCCGTTCCTTTAAGAAGAAACGGCCATGATCAGAATACTTTAAAATTGGTATGGAAATCTTTATGTTAAATAACTCCCTGAGCCATCATCGCATCAGCAACCTTAATGAATCCACCTATGTTGGCACCATTTACATAATGAATAAATCCGGAGGAGTCCTTACCATATTGTACACATGTTTCGTGAATGTTTTTCATAATCTGTTGTAATCTGCTGTCCACTTCTTCCCGGGTCCATGGAAGTCGCATGGAATTTTGCGTCATTTCAAGTCCTGAAGTAGCAACACCCCCGGCATTGGCCGCTTTACCCGGACCATACAGGATTTTTGCATTCAAAAACACTTCAACTGCTTCCGGAGTTGATGGCATATTGGCTCCTTCAGATACAACAAAACATCCGTTTTTTACAAGTACTTTTGCATCATCTGCGTTTATCTCATTCTGAGTAGCACTTGGAAAAGCAAGATCGCATTTCACACTCCAGGGCTTCTGTCCTTCAGCATATTTCACCTTATACTTATCAGCATATTCTTTGATCCTGCCTCTTTTTATGTTCTTTAATTCCATAACATAGTGTAACTTTTCCATGGTAATACCATCCGGATCATAAATATATCCTCCGGAATCAGATAGAGTAACCGGTTTACCTCCCAGCTGCAACAATTTTTCTATTGTATATTGAGCAACGTTCCCGGAGCCTGATACAACAGCAATCTTCCCCTCAATTCCTTCATCCTTTGTTTTTAGCATTTCTTCAGCAAAATATACTGCTCCATATCCTGTAGCTTCAGGTCGAATAAGACTTCCTCCCCATTCCAGCCCCTTACCTGTTAAAACACCGGTAAACTCATTTCTAATTCTCTTATATTGACCAAAAAGATATCCTATTTCTCTTCCTCCAACTCCGATATCACCTGCAGGTATATCCGTATCCTTTCCAATATGACGCTGAAGTTCGGTCATAAAGCTCTGGCAAAACTTCATGATTTCATTTTCTGATTTTCCTTTAGGATCAAAATCCGATCCCCCTTTACCTCCCCCCATTGGTAAAGAAGTTAGACTGTTTTTAAAGACCTGCTCAAAAGCCAGAAACTTCAAAATCCCAAGGTTTACGGTGGGATGAAACCGTAATCCGCCTTTGTATGGACCTATTGCGCTATTCATCTCAATACGAAATCCTCTGTTTACCTGAATTTCACCACTATCATCAATCCATGGGACCCTGAACATTAACACCCTTTCCGGCTCCGTTATCCTTTCAAGTATTTTTGCAGATTTGTACTTAGGATTTTCTTCTATAAAAGGCAAAATGGATTCTATTACCTCCTGAACTGCCTGATGAAATTCTGATTCTCCGGAATTCCTGGCTATAAGTTTTGCCATAAATTCATTCACACGAACATCTAAAATATCACTCATAATACTGCATTTTAATAATTGAAATTATCAATCCAAAAAAAGGGAAGCTCTATATTTTGATTACATGGATAAATTTGTATTCAAAACTTACAGGTCCCCCTTTTTACAGGCTTAATGTAATTAACTTTTAGGCAATTGGTACGATTACATAAATGATTTCAGTGTTTTACGTATAATATTCCGAGTATTTCTTAAGCCTTGAGTCTTATATCTCTATAATATTATTCTTAATGGCAAATTTGACCAGGTCAACAGAGGTTTTAAGGTTTAGTTTTTGCATGATATGGTTCTTATGTGATTCAACTGTTCTTACGCTAATAAATAATTTATCGGCTATTTCTTTGTTGGTATGACTCTCTCCCCATAGTTTGACTATTTCAATTTCCCGTGTACTTAAATTATTGATACTGCCACTGTTCTCTTCACTATTATTCTGAAGCTTTGATATGTATTTATTCAATAACAAATGTGTTATGGAATTGCTATAATAATCATGTCCGTTACGCAGAGCGTATACTGCTTCCAACAGTTCCTTTTTGCCTGTATCTTTGGCGAGAAATCCGTTTGCCCCGGCTTTAATAGTCTTTAAAATAATATCTTCTTCGTTATTGGCTGAAATAAGAAGAAGTTTCAACTTTGGAAAAATAATATGTATTTGCATGAGCTGATTCAATATGCTTGTATTGATAGAATGTAAGTTTACAATCAGTACATGTATGACTGAGGTATTCAGCTTATCTGTCAATTGACGCTTTGTTGTTGCTACCATAACAACTTCTATATCCTGAACATCTGCCAGTAACAAATTAAGTCCTTCCTGCACCAATTTGTGTTCGTCATAAATTCCGACATGGATCTTATTCATTTTGATCAGGTATTATAAAGAACAGCTGCTTGTTTTGTTTTACCGTTCATCAAAACAGACAAAGGTTTGTTAAATCTGATGTGCCTGAAATATTTTGTTTTGTTTAAGGTTTTTTGTTGATTCAGTATTTTCCATTGCACAAAATCTGTTTGTGACGAATCCAATACTGAAAAATAACCGATGTTCATGGAAGTAACATTATGAAAAAAGTGTGATCCCAATGATGAATCAAGAGGGAAATTAGCCAGGCTTATTTCCACAATGACTTTCGCATTCGAAATTTGCGCCCAGTTGACAGGGATGCCGAGAAATTTATCGCTTGTTCCCCATCTGCCAGGTCCGATTAATATATATTGTCTGTTTTGTTTGCTCATTTTTCTATTTAAAAATTCAATTTCCTGTACCATTTCATAGGTTTTCATTTTGTCGAATTCCGATACATTGATATAGATAATATCTTTAATTTGAGATATTACTCCATTGCCTAAGCTTGATTCCGTATAAAGAACCATTTTTGATTTATCCAAAGTATCAAATTCAATGTTGTTATTTTCCTGATTACCAACCAGGGGTTTCACCTGAAGCAGATACAAGGAAGGCAATTTATTAACGGATCTGTTAAGGTCAACCGCATATTCAATTTCAACAGGCGATCCCACTGTCTCTTCAATTGTGTTAAGCATAGTCTCAATAGTATCTGCAAGAGGTATGTAATCATACTTTAGTATATCTGCGAAATTCAATATCCTTGGTCCGGCTGCATTCAATCCGGGTTCAACTCTATCGTTTGTTGCATCATACACCGAAGCACAATGCTTCAGGGTGCCATGCTTTTCAGATTCACTAATATCCAGAAGAGTAAGTGAAGCAAGCTCTCCTTCCCTAACATAGTCGATCTCTTTTTTCTCAAGATTTAATGCATAGAACTTCAATTGAGAACTGTCTAGCATATCCTTCTTTGTATACATTTCCACTTTAGGATATTTCGGTGCAAAACGGTAAGATTTACCCCCCCCAACAACATACGTTCCCAATCCTAATGCAATCACTGCAAATCCTTCTTCAGGACTCATATGCGCCATAGGATAATAATTATACGACTGGGCTATGCCGCTAATATGAGGGTAATAAAAATTACCATATTGTGCCCCAACCAATTCCTGCAAGACGACTGCCATTTTCTCTTCTTCTATCTTATGATGAATGGCTTTAAAGTATGCCCGGGCATCATCGGAATATATTGATGCATAAACCAGTTTAATCGCTTTGATAAGATTTTTAAGAGCGCTTTTTTTGTTTGCCGGATCATTTGGGAGTATGTATGTGTCGAAAACTCCTGCAAAGGGCTGTGAAACAGAATCTTCCAGAAGACTTGAAGAGCGCACGGCAATAGGCTTTTCAACCTGATCAATAAAAAATTTCAACTTCTCAATAAGTCGTTTTGACAAATTCCCGGCAATAAAGCGTTCTTTTATCTTTTCGTACCCAAACTCAGAAGGAATAGTCGAATCATAAAGTTTGTTTTTATCAAGAAAATCTTCAAATTCATCTGTCCCAATAATTACTGTTATTGGAGTGCGGATATTGATTTTATCTATCAGGTTCGAAAAATCATAATTATTGATCAGGGCATTAATAAACGCCAGGCCTCTGCCTTTCCCTCCAAACGAGCCTCCTGAAAAGGCTACAATATTTTTTTCATCAAGTGTAGCTGTTTCATCAAAATACAATACTTTCCCTTTCTTTTTCTCGTCTTTGTATTTTGCAAACGTCTCAACGAAAAATTTCCTGGATTCTTTAATGTTATTGAAATCGCCTATTTTCAAGGGATTAAGGGTTCGGGCCAGCTGTATCTCTCCACGCAACATAAGCCATAACGAAAACTGATTTTCAAGGGCATGCAAATAAAATGATTCGTCGGGTATTTCATGTAAAAGCGTTTCAAATTCTCTCAGAGAACTTGCAACCGCTATAGCATTCCCATTTGCATCCCTGAAAATAAAATCGCCAAATCCTAAATATTGATTCAAAAATTGTTTCAAATCATTCAATAAGGTTTCGGACTTTTTGTTCAGGAACCAGGTACCAAGATCATCGGCAAGTTCTTTGTTTTTATTATCGGACGACTGCAATACAATAGGCAAATTCAATATATGCGATTTGACATATTCAATGAATTTTATGCCGGCTTTTTTATCGAGTTTCCCTTCCTTTTCAAATTCAACATCAGAAATAACACATTGTATAAAATCCTTGTATTTATTAAAAATATACAGGGCATCCTCATAATTTCGTGCCAAAAGAATTTTAGGACGCGATCTCATCCTTGCTATTTTATCCAATTCATTCTTTTCTACTTCGGGAAGCAATTGTTGTATATGCTCGAAAACAATTGAGTAAAGCATTTGCAGATATTTTGAATAGTACTGTGCCGAATCTTCTACAAGAAGAATTACACGTACCAATCCAATTTTTGTGTCGTTGTCGACATTGATCTTATCTTCAATGGATTTTACGATGGAGAAGAAAATCTGAGAATTGCCACTCCAAATAAAAAGTTTATCGATTGATTTTTCTAATGGAACCAATTCTTCGAAATATTGGATATTGCTTTTTTGGTTTAATAGCAAGTAGATTAATAGACTGGGTCGTTTCTGCTTTATCTTTTTGCTCAATCCGATCGGTGTTTGTTTGTCAAGCCCTACCATCAGAATAACAAGATCAAAATGTGCTGTATCTAATAATTCAAGGGCTTCTTCCGAAGTATTCACTCCGGTTATTCGAGGAAGGGAAAAAAGACTATACTGGTAAATTTCTCCCATAAATTGTTCGAAAAAACTATCTTCTGTCTGAAGTATAAAAGCATCGTATAAGGTGGCAACAAAGAGTATTTCTTTCACCTTAAACTTCATCATATCAAGGAAAATATACTTATCAAGGATCTGTTTATTAAAAAAGAGTTGTAAGGGTTGCTTGTTTTTCACCAGCGAATCTCTGAATTCTGAAGGTTTACTTTTAACTCTGATTCCTGTTACGTTTTTTCTGAATATCTCCCTTCCTTTGTAATCGTTCAAATACCCGCTGATTAATTTACTGATATTGATTAACAGGTTCCTTTCTTCTTTCAGAAACGGGCCTTCATATGCCTTTGGAAACTCTTTCAAATAAAATACTTCAATTGTTCCTTTCTTATTATCTATGGTAACAAAATTTTCTTTCTGCACCCAAATTGTTTCAGTCAGGTTTTCGTTTGCGTAAACCTTCCCTTCAAAACCAATTCTTACAACCGTGTGATTTGGATATTGCCAGGATTTTGGAAGAATATTACATATCATTTGAAGTGTTTCACCTACTGTTCTTCCTTCTGCAATAATTTGTGAAGTAGAATTGATAGCCTTAAGTTCTTTTACACGTTCCTTATTCTGACTTAACAGTTTATTTAATACTTCGCGTGTAGCTGAACCTGCTATCAGATTGGAAATATTAATCAGTAAATTTCGTTCCTCTTTTAAAAAGGGTCCCTCATCAGCTTTTGGAAAAGATTTTAAATAGACTATCTCAATTCTTCCTTTTTTGTTGCCAGCCGTTGCAAAATCTTGCTTTTGTACCCACCTGGTCTCCCTGAAATTGATACTTGTAAATATTTTGCCTTCATAAAAAATTCTTGCTGCTGTAAATTCGGGATATTGCCAGGCTTCAGGTAAGATTAAACAAATCATCTCTAAGGATTCTTCAATGGATTTACCTTGTTTCAGAATAAGAGATGTTTGATTAATTCCTTTTAACTCTTTCAGACGCTCCGTATTCTGTATCAGTAATTCCTGTAATGATTTTTTCGAAACAGTTCCGGAAATAATGGCAGCAAGATTATCAATAAGATTTCGTTCTTCTGCAAGAAAGGGCCCTTCAAATGAATCAGGGAATTCTTTAAGATAATAAATTTCAATGGTTCCTTTTTTATTGTCTGGCGTTTCGAATTCTTGCCTTTGTACCCAGGGAGTTTCCTTAAACTTTCTGCTTTTAAAAACCTTATTATCATATAGTATTCTTGCAACAGTATACTCAGGATATTGCCATGCTTCCGGCAGGAATGCACATATTCTTTGAAGCGATTCTTCTAGTGTTTCTCCTTTTTTTAAAATGTCGGTAGTGCGATTAATCCCTTTAAGTTCTTTGATCCTTTCCGTATTTTCATACAATAACTTCTCCAGGTGAAATCGTGAAATTGTACCGCTAATTATAGTTACCAAATGATTTAAAAAACTATCATCCTTAAGCAGAAATTTTTTGTTTGTTTGTTCGATAAAATCTCTTGAAAAATAGATCTCAATGGAACAAGGATTTTCCCCCGGAGTTTTAAATAATCGTCTCTCAAGCCATTGCGACTCTTTGAAGTTTTTACTTTGAAACTGGTATTCATCAATGCAGATCTTGACCGAGACATATTCAGGATGAACATATGCCTTTGGTATTATGCTGCAAATCTGTTGAATAGACAATTCAAATGACTTACCATCATGCACAATCCCCAAAATCTCATGTATTGCAACTAGCTTTAAATTATTTTTATACGTCGTATCTTTATGCATATTAGCATGGTAAATTATGTTACTTCATCTATTGTTTTAAGTAATTGGAGTATCT
>CAYQDZ010000022.1:0-3519 GCA_964416375.1 uncultured Bacteroidales bacterium | reverse complement strand
ATTTATTTGCCATCCTGCAATCTAAATTAGATACTTATCTTACAACGTTATCATATTATTTTACTACGTAAATATACTATTATTCCGGCATATTATAAATTCATTACAATGACCTTTCTAATCATTGCGGAAAAATGTTCAGCATGTGAAAATTGTTGCCAGGTTTGCATGAATGGGACAATTATGGATCTATGTGATTGTCTTGAAATTTAAAACCGGGCTTGGGGACTCACTTCGTGTTGCTTATACCTAACTAATCCTTCCATAATGCTTCATGAATTGTATTCTTTCATAAACGGCAGGATCTGTATTGTTCCTGAATCTTGCTTCTCCTTTGATTTGTTTAACAGAAAATTTTCCTTTTTCAAACATCCATTCTTCTATCTCCCGGAGCATTTGTTTGATATGTTTTTTACCATATAGGTAAAGAGCTGAAACAACCTGCACAGCATCAGCTCCTGCAAGTATTTGTTTAATAACGGTACTTCCATGATGTATTCCCGTAAAAGCTGCCATACTACATTTTACCTTATCTGAAAAAAAAGTTATCCATCGCAAAGAATGAACATAATCGTTCTCACAACTCTGCATCCTTCCGGACACAATATTTACATTGTATATATCGATGTCAGGAGAATAATACTTATTGAATAACACCAACCCGGAAATACCGGTTTGGGAAATATCCATGATGGTATTGGACAAATTTGTATAATATTCACCCAATTTAATGGAAACAGGAATTGATATGACTTTTTGTATTTTGCTTATGATCTTCTTTATGATTTTTTCATGTTCCAGCGGTATATTTGCCATTGGATTTACATAAATATTTAACTCAAGTGCATCAGCACCGGCATCCTGAATTTTTTTTGTAAATGCTATCCAGTCTGCATCAGTTAAGCAATTGATGCTAGCTATGATAGGAATTGATGTTTTCTTTTTAATTGACTTAATGAGTTGTAAATAATTGTCTAATTTCTTCCCTTCTGAATGAGAATCGATATAATCAAGTGTTTCTGATAAAAATGGATTCCCAGGTTTATTTTCTGCCTTATCGTTTGAATTGACATCGTTTTCTTTCATGATTTCTTCTTCAAAAACAGATTTCAAAACAATTGCTCCGGCTCCGTTTTTTTCCAACTGTAATATGTCTTCAAGATTTGAAGTAAGACTACAACTTCCAACAACGATAGGATTTCTTAATTCCAATCCTAAATAATTTGTAGATAGATCTATCATTCATGGAATATTAAAATATGGGTATTAGTAAATACTCTTAATTCAAATTGTTGTTAAAATAACCTTTATTCTACTTCCCGGCATAAAATGAAATGTAAATTACGTGATGTATGTAAGAGAAAGACTGAAAAAGACTTCCTTATCTCCTGAAAACCGATCTTCCTGATAAGTTTTTCATCCTGCGAAAGCCATCGATGTATAGAAAAATGACAAAAGGAATGAAAACTGCCAACAAACGATAATTGCCTAACATCAGGATAAAATCAAATGCGCCGTGAAGAATTACAGGGTACAGAAAAGAGCGAGCCAAATGAACTGACCTGAATTTCTTATAGAATTTTGCCAGACCCATGTAGTACCCCATGGTTACCCCAAACAGTGCATGTGCCGGCACAGAAATTATCATTCGCATGTATCCGACATGTTCACCATGATTGAAAACATAGAAGATGTTCTCGATGCCTGCAAAACCTAAGGAGATAAATACGGCATAGACAATGCCATCAAATTTTTCGTTGAAATTTTTATTGTTCCAGATAAAAAAAATAAAGGCCAGATACTTGAACAACTCTTCTGTAAAACCTGCAACCAGAAAGGCATTATAAAATGCCTCTCCTGTGTGAGAAAGGAGAGGCATTTGGTTTGCAATATATCGCTCTGCAAAAATTACCGGTAAGGTTATCAGACAACCCATACCAAGAGCCTTTAGTAAAAGTTTGACCGGTTCTTTTTCATATTTGTCGCGATAATAAACATAGATAGCGATAATGATTACCGGAGCCAGGGCAATGATAAGTAGTTTCATGAAATGCGCATTTTATGCGCTGAAAATACCCTTTAGTTTATTAATTAGCAATTGTTTCCCCTTAAAACAAGAAATTCAATCCGGCGCCAATGTAATGACTCGCATTATCTGTGGCATTTATCTCCGTTTCAAAAAGAAAAAGCATGTAACTTTTAATGGGAACTTCAATACCTATAGGAATCCAAAGTGGAAAATAGGTTTCGTTCTCTGCAAAAACAATATCAAGATCAAGTCCAGTGTAAAGATCAACAGTACTACCCAGATCAAAAGTAAAAAGGCCGGTAGCATCCAGGGCAAAATCTCCAAAGGAATGTGCTCCGGCAGATAATGAAAAAAATTTGGCAAAAGCATATTCAACATCTCCTCCAAAATAAACATTAGACTCAAAAACCCCCAGCTTAAGACCAAAATCAAAATTTTTTGTAATCCCTACGCCCCCATGAAGGAATAGATTAAAACTGGTACCGCCGTTCACATAGACTCCAGGCTCAAAACCAGCACTGAATTTTCCCGGTTTTAAAGTGCCCGAAGTGTTAAATACCTGGCCATTAAGAGCAGCAAACAAATTGAAAAAACAAACGAAAAAAATAATCCTATTTTTCATCCGTTTATTTTTTATTTTTTCAAAGGTCGGATGGAACCGCCTTAAAAAAATAATCATACTTTTTTGTGTAAAAAATGATGATTTTTTTAATGCTTGTTTCATAACATCTTGGTTTGGTTAGCAATAAATCAGGATTTGAATATACGAATGAACAGTGAATTTGTTCTCATATTACAGGACCAAAAAGTTTCCATGTAATAAAAAAACCAGTGCTATATAAAATAACACCGGTTAAAATGATAAATTTTTTCTTTACGTGCCCAGAAAATCATGAACATTTTCTGCTGCTTTTCGTCCAGCAGCAATAGCTCTTACAACCAAACTTGCTCCTGATACTGCATCGCCGGCTGCAAATACTTTTGACTGACTGGTTTGGCTTTGGACATTGGTTATTATATTACCCCGCTTATCTAATTCAAGTTTTAATTCTTTTGCCAGGCCCTCATGAATGCAATGGATAAATCCCATAGATAAAAGAGCCAGTTGGGTTTTAATGATCTTTTTTGTTCCGGGTTTTTCCATCATCTTGTAACTGCCATTTTCATTGACCCATTCCACTTCAATCACTTCAACTGCTTTTATATTGCCGCTTTTATCTCCCATCAATTTTGTGGTATTCAGACTCCAGGCTCTTTCACAACCTTCTTCATGAGAAGACGAAGATCGATAAACATTCGACCAGTATGGCCATGGATTATTCATTGCACGTTTTTCCGGTGACTTGGGTAAAATCTCTATTTGCATAACGCTTTTTGCTCCTTGACGAATGGAAGTTCCTACACAATCGCTGCCGGTATCTCCCCCGCCTATCACCAGTATGTCTTTCCCTGTAGCCAATATTCTATCCGTATCTTGCATTTGTACTCCT
>CAYQDZ010000021.1:9435-22796 GCA_964416375.1 uncultured Bacteroidales bacterium | reverse complement strand
AATATTTTCAAGGGTTTTATTAACAATTTTAACTTGTCAAAGTAGAATTAATACAATTCATTATAGAATACAATGATAATCAGGTCTCATGACAACCCTATGTCAGTATGTTTGAATTGTTTCATTGATATTTCGAATAAAAATCCTTGCATCATGTGCCATTCTTAAAATTAACATGGAATTAAGGAATCATCTTGTATCGGGGCGAAAAGCGTTTATGAATTTTTCATTGTATTCAAGGAACGGACCGCCAATAAGGTCCACGCAATAAGGTATGGCAGGAAATGTTGCCTGCATGCATTCACGAATTGCTTTCGGTTTTCCGGGCAGATCTTCATATATTCCTTTACTGGCACGATCTGAAACTGTGAGTATTCCAATACGAGTTTCTTTATCTCTTATCATTTGTTTACTATTTGCAAGGTGAATTTAAGGATTAAATTATGAATTTTTATTTTTAGATGATGTGGTGATAAATATCAACAGGTATTCATATCAATATATAAATTGTTTTTCTAACTTCATTATTTACTTGCTATGGCTTTTGTATAGATTTTTAAAATATATCGTAATTTTAAAGTTTGAAATATTGGCGGGATGATAAAGCAGAAAAAAATTGTAATTGTTGATGATTTTACCGGTATTCGGAGTATCGTTAGAGAAACTCTGGTGAAAAAAGGATACCAGGTATTGGAGGCATCAGATGGTCAGGAAGCGCTTAAATTTTTTGATGGCACTCAGATTGATTTACTTATATCGGATTATGATATGCCTGATATGAATGGAGCACAGCTTATTGCAAAAGTCAGGGATATGATCAGGTATATGTATACACCGGTAATAATACTTAGTGGAGTGAAGAAAGAGCGTGTTGATGACAAGATCAAAGATTTGAATATAGCATGTTATCTGCAGAAACCTTTCGAGATTAAACATTTTTATTCCGTAATTGAAAGACTGGTCTGATCGTATTTTTCAAGCTGTTCCGGTGTCTTCTGACAGGTTGACCCTTAGAGGTAGTTGAAGCATGAAATGAGCAAAAAAAACCCTATTGATAAGACAGGGCTGAATTTCAGATAAATTCCATGATAAATTCCTTTTGTTAGACTATGTTTTTCATGAAATGGTTGCACGAAGACCAAAAATTTTCAATCCTGAAAATAATCTTCAATCATAACTTTCACTCTTCCTTTAATATGGAAGGATTTCCCATTGGGGTAGACGCCGTTTGCTATATATGAATAGACACCTCCCGGTGCAACTCGTCCGCGAATATAACCATTCCAGCCCTGTTTGATATTATTTGTTGAAAACACTTCTATTCCGTTGGAAGCCATTATACTGAAATGATATTCTTTAGCACCATAATTTTTCGGGTAAAAAACCGAACCTTGTGCACCATTACGCTCATAAAAACCATTATTCCCTTTATCTGTAGTATTGGGTTTGAACGTATAGGGGAAAATCAATTGATAATTATTCTTCAGGAACTTATTCTCCAATTGAATTGTATCATAACAACCGTCTTTTGAAGCAGCTATCAATTTCACATGGTAAACGCCATAGTTTTCATAAGTATGCGAAGGATTTGCAGCAGTTGTTATTTTAGAATCTCCAAAGTTCCATATATAAGAACTACTTCCTTTTGATTTGTTGATGAAAAGTACTTCTTTACTTTCAATCTCTGAGTTTTCAATATCAATCATTACATCGGCAACAGGGGTTTCAAATACTTGTATTTCCCTTGAATAAATATCGCTCTGTCCCTCATCATTTTTAATGGTAAGTTTTGCTTGGTATAATCCAGGTTGAGAGTATGTATAGGAAGGGTTTTGCTGATTTGAACCATCGCCATTTCCAAAATTCCAATGGTACGTATTAGCCCGTGTTGAACGGTTATTAAATTTCACCTCTAATGGTGCGCAGCCTTTGATATTGGTAACATTAAAATAGGCTGACAACATATTTTTGTTGCTTTTATTTATTGCATATTCGGTATCTTGCTCTTCCTCCTGTGTTTTTGTATTGGCCGATTTGTCATTCATTTTCTGAGAGGGAGATTGAATATCATTTATTTCTGAAGTACTGGTATGTTCTTTAAGAAACAGAAGCCCGGTAACAATGGCACCGGTAAGAATTGCTGTGTAAACAATGTTTGGTTTATTCGGTTTGAAACTAAAAAATTCAGAAACTGAAAGCCGATATTTCAGATGGCGCAATACTTTTGATGATGGCGCCTCCGTATGCTGTTTAAAAGTATTTTGGAAAATAGTCTCCAGGTTATTAGCTTTTTTTTCCATTATATCCAGTTCAATTTTTTCATTCTTTTAATCAACCAGTTTTTTGCTCTTAAATACTGGGTTTTTGAAGTACTTTCATCAATATTGAGCTTTTCTGCTATTTCCTTGTGTTTAAATCCCTCTATGGCGTATAGATTAAAAATCATTCTGTAACCATCTGGCATTGATTTTAACAATTCATACAATTCTTTTACCTCAAGTTCACTATGAGGAGTAATTTTAAACTGTAAATCAACGTCCTTAACCGTTTCAATTTCATCATGGTAATAATGCTTTTTTTCCCGGTGAAAATTTGTAATAGCAGTGTTTACCACAATTTTTCTCATCCAATTTTCAAAATGCCCCTTTCCTTTATATTCTTTAATATTTTTCAGAATCTTGAAAAAGCTATCCTGCAAAATATCTTCGGCTTCACTTTTATCAGCAACATATCTTAAACAAACAGCCAAAAGCATAGGCGCATAATGAGCATACAACTCAATTTGTGCTTTTCGTTTGTTTTTTATACAACCTTCAATTACTTTTTCAAGATTGAACATGTACCCTGATTTAATTACTAATGAAATAAAAAAAAAGTTGCATCAGATATTGTTAATAAGTACATGAAAAAAAATAAACACGTAAAAATCAACACTTTTGCTAAGTGAAGGTAAGGAATATCATCGTTTTAAATCGAATAATTTATAAAGGATTTTTCATAATCAAGCATGGCAATTTCCGCTATAACAAGTATACAATGCAACTTAGTATAAGCTTAGTATAGATGAAATCTACTCTTTCAAAATAGCATTTATGGTCTGTAAAAGACACCTAATCAACTGAATTAATATAAATTATTGAATTATCTTCAATTAATATAATTACCTTTGCTGCGATCTGAGATGTTGCACCATGAGAAATGAGTTTTATAAGTTCTTTGATCATAATGTCACATCTTACATCATTGGATCTAAAAACAGTTAAGATTTTATCATATTGAATAAATTAAATACTATATTATATAAGGAATTATTAACTAACATTTATCTTTATTATGAACATTTATGTAGGCAACCTGAGTTTTAAGGTTGAAGAATCGGAATTAACAAAACTATTCGAAGAATATGGTGCAGTATCATCTGTAAAGATCATTAATGATAAATACAGTGGCAGAAGCAAAGGTTTTGGATTTGTTGTTATGGATAATGATGATGAAGCTAAAAATGCAATCAACGAACTTAATGGTGCGGTGGTAGATAGCAGAGAGATTGTTGTAAATGAAGCAAGACCAAGGCGCGATAATTTTTCTCGTTAAATTGATTATAAATCTTACATCATGCCAAAAGGTAAAGTAAAATGGTATAACGATGCCAAAGGTTATGGATTTATAGAATCTGAGAACAACGAAGATATTTTTGTTCATCGTACCGGTATTCTGAAACCGGCTTATACTCTTGATGAAGGGCAGGAAGTTGAATTTGAAATCCGGGAAGGAGATAAAGGAATGATCGCTTTTGATGTAAAAGCATTATAAATGCTTTTCATTCTGAGTATTCATTGATCAGAGATTTCATTTTGACTTATAATTGGTTGTTTGATGTAGTGCAGCTAAACCGATAAACAATATTGGTTTAGGTTAGTGTTCATATTTTAGTTTTTTTTAAATATGTAGCATAATAATTTCTGTTGATTGTTTTTCAGAACGATTTGCCTTTATACTATTGTCCTTACATTATGACTCATAAAGGGATGAGAAGGAAATCCCCCAAGTAACTACAGGTTAATATCATTCGGATACTTCCTGTCCGGCCAGGTATTATTCATTCAGTATATTGTTGTTTTCGCGTGAGCCAAACCTCCTTATTGCATTTTAATCGGTTCCGGTTAAACAACTCTAATGACTTTGTTGTTATTAGGGTATCTATATTGACTGAGACAGGAATATGTTATTTATAATTAAAATTATCAGAGATGTTTATTGGTTCTAGGAAGAGAATTTTATTTATCAGTTCATTGTTTTCTCTTGCAATGGTTTTATCATCTTGTTCATTTTCATCCAAAACAAGCAGGAACTTTCTTGAAAAGTCCGGAGAGAATGAATATGATGTTGTTGTGGTACCTGGTGTACCCTTTGAAAATGGACAATGGAGCCGACTTATGAAAGCCAGGATATACTGGTCAAAATATTTGTATGACCGGGGCATTGCCAAAAATATTATGTATTCCGGATCGGCAGTTTATTCTCCCTATCATGAAGCAGAAATTATGGCTTTGTATGCTGCTGCTTTGGGTATACCAGGTGATAATATTTACACAGAGAACAAGGCTGAACATAGTACCGAGAACATTTACTATTCCTATAAAAAAGCGAAGAAACTGGGTTTTGAAAATGTGGCCCTGGCTTCTGATCCCTTTCAGACAAAGATGCTTAAAAAGTTTATCCGGAAAATTGTAAGTCAGGATATAGATCTCATACCTATTGTATTTGACACGCTCAAGGCAATGGAACATGAAATGATTGATCCGGTAATTGAATTTTACCCTTTATATGTCGAGGAATTTATACCCTTAACAGAACGTGAAAGTTTCAGAATGCGTTTTAGAGGTACCCGTGGTTTATTGATAGATACTATGGCTTATAATTAATTGAATCTCCGAGAGTATATCCGTCAGTCTGAATGGTTTAACTATGTATTTGTTTAGTCGTTGAGAATTGAGTTGTTTAGCAGATGAGTTGAAAATGCATGAAATTTGTATCCTTTTCAAATGTCATCAGTTTGTATTTTGAAGAATGGAGATATTGTAAATCAGGTTTGTAATCGAAACGCTTTTTCTTTGTTTCTTTTGTTCCCCGGGGCTATCAATGCATGCCTGCCGGCTTTGCTCCGCTGAAGCTATGCGAAAGCAATGCAGGCAGGGTTCACTCCTTCAGAGTAATTCCTTGTCTTTTTTCTGTTTCAATCTAAACTACTCAACTTTCTCACTAAAAATGAACCGATGAACTGATTAACTGATGAAATGAAGATTATTTTGGTCCAAAGTACCGCTAACTTAACTAAACAACTAAACCTTTAAACTCAACTTTCACCCATTACCGATCACTCTATTTTGGAACCATGATATATCGCATGGGAATTTCAATCATCTCTTCAAAATCTTCACCTGCTTCAAACATATCCTCATCCCCCTCATGAAAAAATCAGTACAATTTGATGTCACAGCCCTTTTTTATATACCCGCCTATTAACATCAGAATATCAGCTATAAATTTCGCTGCAGCTGAATTGAAGTAATCAAGTTTAAAATGAACCTTCAATAAGTTTTTTTCAGGAAAAGTTTCTTTTATATTCATGCATTCATTCAAGTAATTATCCAGTTTTTTGATTACAAGCTCATCCAAATTCCGGATGTTCTCCGGGAGGCATTTGCCACTAATTTCAAAGACTCTTTTTTTATCATCAAGAATAATCTCAGGAATTTTGTCTGTCTTTTTTATTTCAATAACTTTCATTTTAAAGTTTTTTTATGAATCGGATACCAGATGAATACTATTATGTACTTGAGTTGAATTTTTATAGAATAATTCTATTACGTTACAATATACATAAAACATTGCAATTTTTTACAGGGAACAGATGAACAAAATAATCTTCAATTCATCGGGTGAGACTGAATCAATTGATCTATTTCAAATCTTTTAAGAAAGGTTTGAAACCAGATACGTTTTTTTTGTTTATAAGTTATAAATAAATAATTTTTATAAAAAATAATTTGAAAGACATGAATATTTTAAAATATATAGTCATGGTAGTTATCCTGACTATAGCTGTTACATGCATCACCGTTCCTTTAACAGGAAGAAAGCAATTTACAGCCATTTCTTCTTCCGAAATGAATTCTTTAGGTCAAAGCAGTTACAGGGAAGTCTTGTCTGATAGTAAGCTATCTACCAATCAGAAATATATTAATTCAGTAAAAAAGGTGGGAAGTAAGCTTACCGTTGCTGTTGAAAAGTATATGAAAGAAAATGGAATGAGTAAATACATTTCGGGATATAAATGGGAATTCAATGTACTGAAATCTGATGAGATGAATGCATGGTGCATGCCCGGTGGAAAAATTGCATTTTATGAGGGGATCATGCCGGTTTGCAAAGATGATGATGGTATCGCTGTTGTGATGTCACACGAAATTGCCCATGCCATTGCACAACATGGCAACGAAAGAATATCGCAGCAAATGGCAGTTCAGATGGGTGGAGTAGCTCTTTCTACTGCATTGTCTCAGCAACCTGAAAATACACAGGCATTGGCAATGACTGCTTTTGGACTGGGTTCACAGGCAGGTGTAATATTGCCCTATAGCAGGAAACATGAAACGGAGGCTGATGAATTAGGCCTTTACTTTATGGCTATGGCCGGTTACAACCCGAAGAAAGCACCTGAATTCTGGAAGCGTATGCAGGCCTTAAGTAAGGGGTGCCCCACCGGAATTTTTATCTACGCACCCTGCTTCTGAAAACAGGATCAGGCATTTGAACTCCATTATGCTCAAAGCGATGAAGTACTATTCTGGTCATTGATCTGGTTCAATGTAAGTCTTTAAGTCGTTTACATATTTTTCAAATGATGCAATTCCTTTCCTGGTAATCTTGCATTCGGTTAAAGGTTTCTTTCCTCTGAAAGATTTTTTAACGCTTATGTAACCTGCGACAAAGAGTTTCTCTATTTGTACACTCAGATTTCCTGCTGTAGCTTTGGTTTTCTCCCTGATGTATACAAACTCAGCTTTACCCATATGGATAAGCAAGGATACTATGGCAAGCCTTAGTTCTGAATGCAGTAATGGATCTAGTTTGTTATACATCTGATTCTTTCTTGTATTTAAGTAAATACCCAGGCAAGAGATAAGCTATAATGATCAGTATGAAAGTTAGGAGCAATAAGTATTCCAGTGATAAATAAAAAGAGACAATTGTTCCAGCCCAGTATATGATACCACCCGCTATCAATGGTTTAAACTTCAGATTAATGCCTGACATAAAAACACAATTGCCAACCAACAAAAAAACAAAAGGAAATATCTGATAATTAAATTTTGACATGTAAGCGATAAAAATTATATAACTTATGCCAAAAGTAAGCCACAGAAAGATATTGATCCGATCAATATGAGTGAAAATCTTATTCTTTTTTATTTGTCTCTTTGAATAAATAGTTGTTGGAATAAATCCGATTAATACAATCAACCATGCAAGGTATGGCTTTTCAAAGTCCGTGAACTTTAATAATACAAAATGCAGAATGCAGGCCAATAAAACTACGTAACCCCATATAATAAAATAATTTGCATTGTCTTGTATGTTTCCTTTTGATGTTTCAATCATTTCATTTATGATCCTTATGCTATCTGAAGGAGTAAGTTTTTTATCTGTTTTCATAGTATAAATTTTTATAAACAATACGCAAATGTAAACAAGTTTATAAAATAAACCAAATATAGATAAAAAAAATTCCAATCAAACACTCATCGAAATAAAAAAACCCCGGCGTTAACCGGGGTTTCGGAATAATTCCTAATGATTAGAAAAAAACCGTGTTTAAGCTGTCCGATAAGAAGACTAAAGAAACATTAAAATAGTTGCACCAGCTTAACAAATGATCAGTCAGCTTTATATAAGGCTCATAGAATCAGATGAATATGTTTAAAAAATAATATAATTTAAATATGAAATATTTAACACTGAATTTAACAACTAGTCTGTTACCATTGATTTCATAGATCAAAATGTTTAGAAAAGATCTTAGGAACAACTAGTTCTAGGCCTCCAATTCTTTAAATTCTCCAACTGTTTTCATATAAATAAAAATTACCAGAATCCCCAATATAGTATGGACCGCAAGAGTATACATGATGTATTCAGGGTGTGCGTTCTTCTCATATACGCCCATTAGCATGGTATAAAAACCACTCAGTAAGGCACCAATAAACGTGGCAAGAAAATTTGTACCCATATACAATCCTGCTTTTTCTTTAGGAGCAATCCACATAATATATTCCTGGATTCGGGGAGAGGAAATCATTTCACCAACAGCGAAAAGAAATATGCCTAAAAAGACCAGACCGTTAAAAGATGTAATGGAGAAACCAAGTATAATAAAACCGAGAGCGGCAATAAAAAGGCCAAATAGGAATGAAGGTATCGCCGGTTTCTTTTCAAAGATTCGTGAAATTAGCAGTTGGAATATAATGATAATAAAACCTGTGTGGGAAATAGCTTCAGCATTAATTTTCCAGATACCTTCTGTTTCACTTGCAATAAGTGCTTTGGTAACACCCTCACCAATAACATTTTTCACACCCTCAAAAAGAGCTGCCGTATCCATATAATCATTGATATAAACAGCCAGTACATTAAAAAATGCCCAGAAAGGAAGCCAGAAGAATACACCAAGAAGAATAATAAAAGCCAGAAATTTTTTGTCTGACAATGCTTCACCCATATCAAGGAATTTCTTTTTGAGTGATACTCCTTCTATCTCTCGAGGAGGTTCTTTATAGAACAGAATAGTAATAAGAAACATTAAAGCTATGGCGGCTGCAGCTGTATAAAAAACATAATCCCATGACATAGCACGTAATTTACCCATAACAATTGGGCCGAAAGAAGCTCCCAGATTTACCATCCAGTAAAAAATTCCGAAACCTAAAGTTTTATTTGTATTATCCGTGCTTACTCTGACGGTGGCCGAAATAAGTGGTTTGAAAATCCCTGCAGCAAAACCAATGCTAAGCATAGCGAGGGCTATACCAGAAAAGGATTTAGTTATTATCAACAGCAAGATGGAAGGTAAATAAGCGAGATAGGCAATAATGAGTACTTTTTTAAAACCATACTTATCTGCAAAAGTCCCCGAAAATAAAGGAATAAGGTATGAAAAAGCCAGGAAGATCATTTGAATGATTCCCAGGTCATTTTTGGTATATCCCAATTGTCCGAGGTAAATACCAAACCCCATATAAATACCATAATAAGCAAATCTTTCAAGAATTTCGATGCTGTTGGCTACCCAGAATACGCGCGGAAATGATGACCTGTTTTTCATAGCATGCTTTTTTATGATACAGAATAAATATACAAATATTAGAATAAATAGGAGGAAATCGGCATGATATATATCAGAATGATCTGAAAAAAGAACCTTTATAAATTTAAAACTCATGAAAGATATCTTGATATGTAATTTTCATACCCGGTTGAATTGGAGTCGAAAGGAAAGCGAATGCACTAAGTAGTTTAGATATTGATGTTTCGATGAATCGTATTGACATGCAGGATTTTTATATCCAACAAATTGGGTTGTGCTAAACAGAGCTACAATAAGAAGAAATTACCTTACTCTGAAAATTGAAAATGTGTGTTGTTAATGTAAAGCAGAAACTTTTTGAAGGCAGTCAATTCTTATTTACAAATTTACCGATAAACGATCAACCAGCCGTATTAAAATACTTTTTAAACTCGTTGTGAGGCATATTTACAAATGAAAACGAATCGGTATAAATTCTGACTATTTGCGGATACCAGAAAGTAACGGGTATTATGGCATAGTCATACACAGAGTTTAGTAAAAATTCTATCTGACTGTTTTTGTAGTTTTTTTTACAGATGCATTTATTCATTTTTAATTTAACTTTTTCTTGGAACTTAGTATTAACTACGAATTTTTGAGATCATTAACATTCTATTACATATGTTGTTCGAATGATTTAACGCTATACTTTTTATTTAACACAAATTTTGTTCCAAAAGTGTATCTGAACCGATGATGTCAATCATTTTTTATAAATAAATCCTATCCAGGTATATCGGCAGTATACGAAATGGTTATCCGGAACAAAGAATTTGACTGTTTGATGTGATTGCATGATATTTTATTATTCTTCTGATCAGGTGAATTCGTACTGGGGTTATCGGAGTTTTATTTGGAGGCTAATTTTAGTGGGATGGACTTTTTCTCATTTCATTTGAGCTTGTATGAGTATTTGATAATACAGAAATTTAAAATCATTCTAAATAATTTTGTTATGAGAATATTCTCATTATATTTGTAGTGAGAATATTCTCATAATAATTTTCTTGTGCTGATTCTATGTCAAGAAGAAGAAGATTAAGAAAAGTGGTTGCCCCGCCTGGATTCAAAGGCTACAAACCATATGGAGTGACTAAGGGATCAAAAGAATGCGTTGACTTATTGTACGAGGAATACGAAGCCATTAAACTGGCTGATTACGATTTGATGAATCATCAGCAGGCATCTGAATTGATGGGGATTTCAAGACCAACTTTTGCAAGGATATACGAAAGTGCCAGAAGAAAAATTGCAAAGGCGCTTGTTGAAATAAAAGAAATAAAAACGGTGTACGGAAATGCATGGATGGATAAAAACTGGTTTGTATGCAACAAGTGTAATGCAAGGTTCACCATTCCAAAAACAATCAACAAGGTTGATTGTGCTATGTGTACTTCGGATAATATTGAATTATTAAAAAATTAAAACAAGAAAGTATGAAGACAGTAATTACATCTTCGGGTAATGAGTTGACATCGCCATTTGATAAGAGATTTGGCAGAGCTGCATGGTTTTGTTTATACGATGAAAAAACCAGGGAAAGAACATTTTTTGAAAATCAATACATGAATGCCAATAGTGGAGTCGGAACAAAAGCAGCAGAAAAAATGGTTGAGTGGAATGCAGGCAAGGTCATTTCAGGCGATTTCGGGCCCAAAGCAAAGGATCTGCTGGATCAATTCAATATTCAGATGGTAATTATTCAGGATGAAGATGTTACGGTACAGGATATCATTGAAAGACTGAAATGAGCAAAATATGTTAGGTAGTCGGTATTCGGTATTCGGTAACCGGAATGATAAACTCACTAAAAATATTGAATACAGAAAACCTAAGGATTGCTTCTGAAAGAATGAATGATAATGAATACGATGAAAATCAATGTTAAACAAATTAAAATATAAAAATTATGCCAGGATTTGACAGAACCGGACCAGAAGGAAAGGGGTCCCGAACCGGAAGAGCAATGGGCAAATGCAATCCCAAAAGCTCCCAAACCAAAGCAAATGAAGATGTTGAAAACTTAGAAAAAGAAAGAAAATCAGGACGTGGATTACGACGGGGTGCTGGTGAAAGAACAGGAAAAGGCCAGGGGAGAGGGCGTCAATAAGGGAAATTGATATCGAATGCCCGTGCAGACAATTGTTTCATTGCGATGTAAACCGGATGTGCTATGCTTTTATTTCATATTACAATTGCCCTTTTAATAGGGAGTGCTGGTAGCGTAGGATTAGCAGGTATCTTGTTGTTGTTGAAGGACAAAAAACTCGAAAAGGTTTTTACTTATTTAATTTCGTTAGCAGGAGGTACTTTGCTGGGTGCTGCCTTCCTGGGTATGTTGCCAAAAGCAATAAATCTTGCAGGAACAGAGATCGACATATTACGCCTAAGCCTTGCAGCCATTGTCGCTTTTTTTACATCTTATCCTTTCGGAGTTCTGGTAACACTCTCGGTTTTTGCCCATGAGATACCACAGGAATTGGCTGACTTCGGGGTATTGATTAACAATGGATATTCCAGGGGAAAGGCACTCTGGTATAATATGCTTTCAAGTCTTTCTGCATTACCGGGGAAAATCATTGCATATGTAGCCCTCGATTCGGCAAAAAAACTTATCCCCTGGGCGCTTGCTATTTCGGCTGCAAGCTTTATTTATATCGCACTTGCTGACCTGGGACTTCAGATGCATAAAAAAACCAGAATACAGGATTCTATAGTCTAAATAGGACTGATCATAACAGGAATATTTATCATTTACATGATTAAAATAATATAATATGAAGAAAAGAAAAATTGCGGTTCCCGTTAACGACAACGGTATATTGGATGCGCATTTTGGTCACTGCAAATTTTTTGCATTGGTCACGGCTGAAGATAGTAAAATAGTGTCTGAAGAGAAAGTAGTGCCTCCAGGGCACGAACCGGGAGTTTTGCCAAAATTGCTTGCAGAGCAAGGGGTAACCGATATCCTTGCCGGAGGTATGGGACAAAAAGCAATTCAGTTGTTTAATCACTATAAAGTCAATGTATTTGTGGGGGCTTCTTCACTCAAGAGCAATGAATTGGTTGAAGGCTTTCTAAACGGAACACTGAATTTTTCATCAAACTACTGTGATCATTAAACATGAGGCATGAATGTTATTTTTGTCATACGAAAACGGTTGAGAAATTAATAGAAAAATTTCAGCCTGAAACAGGTGTGGCAGAACAATTGGTTCTGGCAACAAAAAATTTTCTTGATGAAAACTGGACAGAGGCCAATCCTTATATTGCAACCGGCATACACCGTATTGCCCGTGATATTTTAGACCAGCAGGAATTGTACAAGGAAGAAAAACACCAGGCCAATGCTTTGCTTTTGGAAAGTTATGAAGATTGGAAAAAAAAAGTTGATACCAGCGAGAATCCGCTTTATACTGCAGCAAGGCTTTCTGTGGTTGGGAATATCATTGATTATGGCGCACATAGTATTGAACATGATATTGTAAATCAAATCAATGCATTATCAGATAAAAAACTGGCAATCGATGAAACTGAGGAGCTTTTTAAAGAGATAGTCTCAGCCAAATCAATTCTTTATTTGGGCGATAATGCCGGAGAAATAGTATTTGACAAACTGTTTATTGAGACAACCGGACATTCCAATGTTACTTATGTGGTTCGTGATAAACCTGTTATTAATGATGTTACAATGGAAGATGCACATCAATGCAGACTGGGAAAATTTTGTAAAATTATTTCGAATGGATTTGATGCTCCTTCTACACTTCCGGAGTTTTGCTCAGATGAATTTGTAAAGGAATACAATGAGACGGACCTTATTATTTCCAAGGGACAAGGAAATTTTGAGGGCTTAATGAATAGCCATCATCCCAACTTATTTTTTCTGTTGATGGCAAAATGCAAACCCATGGCCGAACTATTGAATGTAAACGTGGGTGATATGGTTGTT
>CAYQDZ010000021.1:0-9335 GCA_964416375.1 uncultured Bacteroidales bacterium | reverse complement strand
AGCATGTCATACAAAATAGCTATAGCAAGCGGAAAAGGAGGCACAGGCAAAACAACTGTGTCGGTGAATTTATTTCATTTTTTCAGAAAAAACCTGGATAAACTTGTCAGGCTGGTCGATTGTGATGTGGAAGAGCCCAATGATGCTATCTTTTTTCATAAAGCTGACAAAACGGAAGAAATCGAGGTTTCTCAATTGATTCCTGAAATCAATAAAGAAAAATGCACTTACTGCCGTAAATGTGTTGAGTATTGTGAATTTAATGCGATTGTCGTAATCCCGCCGGTAAAATTTGCCGAGGTTAATGCGAGCCTTTGTCACTCTTGTGGAGCATGCCTGGTAGCCTGCCAGGATAATGCAATCAGGGAAAACCCCTTGCCCATTGGAAAGGTCACTTTTTATGATATACATGGAGACAAAGAATTGGCTGAAGGAAAACTGAAAATTGGATCTGCTATGCAGACTATGCTCATAAGAGAACTGAAAAAGCAAATTTCAAATGAATCCGAAATCATTATTTATGATGCGCCTCCCGGAACAAGTTGCCCTGTTGTGGAAACGGTGAATGATGCAGATTATGTGATCCTGGTTTCAGAACCTACACCCTTTGGTTTGTATGATTTAAAATTAATGACAGAACTTATGGCCGAAATTGAAAAACCCTTCGGGATAATCATAAATAAAGCCGGCCTGGGGAATACAGAGATCTATAAATACCTTGAGAGGGAGGGAATAGAATTGTTAGGTGAAATACCATTTAGTCAGGAATATGCTGCCGGTTATGCCAATGGAAATTTATTCGGGAAAATTCCGGTGCAAATAGAAAAATGTTATTTGAACATTATTGAAAAACTGGAAAGGAGGATAATGGTATATGAAGGAGATAACAATCTTAAGTGGTAAGGGAGGAACAGGAAAAACTACTATTACTGCGGCATTAGCTTCTGTTGCTGAGAAATGCGTATTTTGCGATAGTGATGTGGATGCAGCCGATCTTCATTTGATCCTTCAACCGGAAATCAGAGAGGAGAACATATTTTATAGTGCATGGTTACCAAAGATTGATCATGATAAATGTACAAATTGCGGTACCTGCGTTGACTATTGCCGTTTTGATGCGATTCATTCCAATGAAAATGGTGATTTGACCATTAATCCATTTCAATGTGAAGGTTGCCGCTTGTGCGAAAGGCTTTGCCCGTCTGATGCCATTTGTTCTGAAAGAAGCAGCAATAACAGGTGGTTTGTGTCTGAAACACGATTCGGAACTTTAGTACATGCCAAAATGGGACCGGGTGAAGAAAACTCGGGTAAACTGGTTACACAGGTAAGAAAGCGCGCAAAAGAAATTGCACAGGAAAACAAGCTGGACTATATCATCAGCGATGGCCCACCCGGAATTGGCTGTGCAACAATTTCATCGCTTTCAGGTGCCAATCTTGTGCTGATTGTAATGGAACCTACAAAATCGGGGCTGCATGACGCAGAAAGATTGATAGAATTGATACAATCATTTAACATCTCTGCATTTGCTATCATCAACAAATATGATATGAACACGGATGTTTCAGATAAGATACAGAAGTATTTGAAAACAAAACACATTCGGCTATTGACTAAAATACCATTTGACAAGGAAATGGTGGAGGCCATGATTGAAGGCAAAACAATTGTTGAGTATAATCCCGATTCAATCATATCGGAAAAAGTAAACGAGGTATGGCAGACAATGAAAGAATAGAAACAAAGGCTTTGCCTATAATGGCATATGGGAACAGGGTTTTAAGAAAACCCTGCCTTGATGTTTGTGAGGAAAATGATGAATTGAGAGCTTTGGTTGGGAAATTATGGGATACCCTGGAAACAAGTGGAGGCATAGGCCTGGCAGCTCCCCAGGTAAATAATACCAGTAAGGTTTTCATCGTGAATAGCAAATTGATGTATGATGATCTGTCTGATTCTCGGAGGGAAGCTGTTTTTGTGAATGATCAAGGAATAAAAGAAACATTTATCAACGCCAGGATCATTGCAGAATCAGAAGAAACATGGAGCGAAAATGAAGGCTGTCTTAGTATTCCGGGAATTGTAAAACCTGTAGACCGCTCGCGGGATCTTATTATTGAATATTTAAATGAGAATTTTCAACCCAGAAGAATTCAGTTTTCAGGTTACAGTGCAAAAGTCATCCAACACGAATATGACCATACAAATGGAGTATTATTCATAGATCATTTGCCTCCTTTAAGCAGGAAATTACTGAATGGCAAACTAAAACAAATCAGGGATGGTAAAGTGCAAGTCAATTACCCTATTCAATTTTTAAAGCATTCATGACATGTTAAAGCATATTGCATTAGAAATAACAGAAAGTGATATTCAGGATTTTTATGTGGCCATCCTTGGAGCCAGGATTAAAAATCAGTTTCTTCTAAATGAAGAAGACGCTGAACAAATATTTAATATCCGTAAATCTGCAGATGTTTATTATCTCTCATTAGATCAGGTGGAATTTGAATTATTCATTCATACCAATTTACCCGGGGATACATTCAATCATACTTGTTTAACCATTGCCAATGCCCGGAAGGTTTTTGAATTAGCCAATGCCCGAGGTTTTTGGACACATTTGAGAAAATCCGGCGACAACGAAACTTATTTCATAAAAGATAAAAACGGGAACTTGTTTGAACTAAAAAATAAAATACCATACAATGAACAATTTATTGGCTAATGTTAAAAATGTTATTCTTATCGCATCAGGAAAAGGTGGAGTAGGGAAGTCAACAGTTGCATCGAACCTGGCAGTAGCACTTTCACGGGAAGGGAATGCAACAGGTTTGCTCGATGCCGATTTGTACGGACCTTCCATTCCTAAAGCCATGGGAATAGAAAATCAACGTCCGGTAGTGCGTAAAGAAGGTGAAAAGGACCTTATTGAACCCCTGGTGAATTACGGTGTAAAAATTATGTCGTTGGGATTTCTGATGAATAAAGAAGATGCAGTGATCTGGCGTGGACCGATGGCATCAAATGCCCTTAAACAATTGATAGAAGATACTCATTGGGGCGAACTGGATTTCCTGATTATTGACATGCCGCCGGGAACAGGGGATATATCCATTACCCTTGCTCAACAGTTGCCCCAATCCAAAGCAATTATTGTTATTACACCACAGCAAATGGCCATTGCCGATGGAAGAAAAGCTGCCGGTATGTTCAGGGCAAATGGAATTGATATACATATTCTTGGAGTGGTTGAAAACATGTCGTATTTTATTCCTGAAAAGCATCTCGATGAGAAATATTTGCTTTTTGGTGAAGGTGGAGGAAAACAATTGGCCAAAGAAATACATGTACCCTTGCTGGCACAAATTCCTTTGGTAAGTGATGTTTGCGATTTGGGGGATACCGGCAAAACTGTCTTTGCTTCAAACAATAAGATCATTATCGAGGCATTTGAAAATTTAGCCAACAGAATCAACAAGGAAAATACAGTAGTAAGGTAAAAATCAAAACCTTGGAATACCAGGAAAGAGATTCGGGAATTTTCGCAGGATATAAGATACAGGCTGACAAATGCCAATAGATGACATGCAACAATTAGAAAATCTGTAACTCAAATAACAATGATTGATGAATTAAAAAACAGGTATGGAAGTAAATGCAGTGGAATCAATGTGAATGGTGACGTATCAAAAATAAATATACCTTCAAAAAAAATGAAATTTTGTGAGGCAGTACACTATTCATTCAAGATACCAATTCAACTAAATACTGAAAATCTTCAATGTCCAGGGGCAAGAAGGAGTATCGGATTTGACAGGGATGATCGGGAACTGGCAAATTTTATATCCGGAAATACTCAGATACCTGTACCATTTGTTTCCGATGCTTTAAAAAACATACCGACACTAAATCATGGCATTGTTCAAATCAATGTGGGAATAACGCAGGAGATTGAAGAACTTCTGCCTCCCGATGTATTTATCCTGTATATTCATCCATCAAAAATAACGGAAATTATGCACTTGTTTGCCCGATATGAAAAGAAGCCGTCAATTCCGGCTTACTCACTTTTGTCTGTATGTGGAAATGTATTTACGAATTGTTACATCAACCGGCAAGTAAGCATTTCTTTTGGCTGTTCCGAATCGCGCAAATATGGTGGTGTAGAAGATGATGAAGTCATTGTAGGTATTCCCAGTCAATATGCAAAACATATGCTATGCTAAAAAGAATAGAGATAGAAGACTCTTTATTATGAACTCAAACAGGATGTATTCAAATTTTATAATTGTTTGTCGAATTCTTATCGGACTGATCTTTATTTTTTCGGGTTTTGTTAAAGGTGTTGACCCGCTTGGAACAACGTATAAATTAATAGACTATTTTACTGCATTTCAAATAGACTTTCTTAATTCTCTGGCTCTTACTTTTTCTGTTCTTCTCAACATGTCAGAGTTTATTCTGGGTATAGCTTTGGTGTTCGGTGTTTTTACAAACTTTTTTAGCTGGATAGCTTTGGTTTATATGTTGCTTTTCACTCCACTTACTCTGGTGCTGGCAATTTATAATCCCGTCACCGATTGTGGTTGCTTTGGTGATGCCATTGTAATGACCAATTGGCAAACATTTTATAAAAACATTGTAATAACAGCTATCCTTGTACCGCTATTTATTTGGCGGAAAAAAATACCAGCTTCATTTCATTCGAACAAACAATGGATTGTATTAGCAGTTTCGGCCTTGTGTTTTGTCTTTTTATCGGCATATACATACAGGCATTTGCCTATTGTTGATTTCCGTCCGTATAAAGTCGGAACCTATATACCTGATGGAATGAAAATACCTGAAGGAACTCCTGTCGATTCTTTCAGTTATGTTTTTGTCTACAGGAAGGGGGAAGTATTAAATGAGTTTTCATTAGAGAATATACCGGCAGAAGATACGGCATGGAAATGGGTGGAAACTAAAACTGAGATGATCAGAACAGGATATCATCCTCCTATTCATGATTTTTCTTTTTCGAATCTGCAAGGTGAAAATATTACGGATTCCATTCTTTACGATACTTCATATACATTTCTGGCTATTTCCTATAAAATGGATAAAGCATCAAAAACAGGATTGCAGAAGTTGAAATCGGTTTATGAGCAAAGCAAAGAGAAGAATTTTAAATTCTATTTTGCGACTGCTTCAACAGCTGAACAGATCACTGAATTTAGGGATGCCTTATCATTGCCATTTGCTTTTTATACCGCCGATGATATTATGCTGAAAACAGTTGTGCGGTCCAATCCTGGCCTGGTACTTATTAAAAACGGAAACATTATTGATAAATGGCATTACAATGATTTTCCTGACATGGAAAAAGTAACACATATTTATTCAACAGTCAATTTAAATCCGAAGGAGGACAAAGGCAGATTATGATTTCATTAATAGATATTCCACTTGGAAAGAAAGCAACAATATCAGCCATTCATGGTGGTTACGGTTTAATTCAAAAGCTTGAAAACATGGGGTTTCGAGTAGGTAAAGAAATTACTGTGGTAAACAAACAATGGCGCAGAGGTCCGGTGATTATACAATCCGGGAATACGCAGATGGCTCTTGGTTTCGGAATTGCACGAAAAATTATGGTAGAAATAGAGTAACAATTGCAAATGAAGATTCTGCTTATAGGCAACCCAAATGTGGGGAAAAGTGTGGTATTTAATCGTCTTACCGGGGTTGATGTTATATCATCAAACTATCCCGGAACTACTATTGATTATACTAAAGGATACATAACAATTGATGGTGTGCGGCATGAACTCATTGATGTACCGGGAACCTATTCCTTAGAACCGACCTGTAAAGCCGAAGAAATAGCTGTTCATTTAATAAATAGTGGAGATGTCATAATCAATGTTATTGATTCAACCAATCTGGAACGAAGCTTAAATCTTACGCTTCAACTGATTAAGTTAAAAAAGCCCATAACGATTGCACTGAATTTGTTTGATGAAGCAAAACATATTGGTGTTTCCATTGATGTAAAAAAGCTTGAGGAAATCTTAGGTATTGCCTGTATTCCAACCTGTGCTTTAACAGGTGAAGGTATCAACTATCTGGTTGAAAGTATTAAGGAAGCCCGTGTTTCAGAATTCTCCTTTAACAACCGGGAACGGTGGAGTGAAATAGGTAAGATCATTGATAAGGTACAGGAAATAAGACATAAACACCATAGTTTTGCCGAAAGACTGCGGGATGTTTCTGTACAGCCGCTTACCGGTATACCTATATTGGTGTTTGTATTGTTCTCCATGTTTGTAGTTATACGTGTTATTGGAGAGAACATAATACGTTATATTGCTGATCCTCTTTTTGATAATTTGTGGACGCCTTTGATGTTGCAATTGTCCGGATACTTATCATCTAACGAATTTTTACGTCAGTTAATTGTTGGTGGAATAGCAGGAGATACCATTAATTATGGTGAATCTTTCGGATTGCTAACAACAGGATTGTATGTGCCCCTGGGGGTTGTATTGCCTTATGTTTTTGCATTTTATACAGTTTTGGCCATCCTGGAAGACACAGGCTATTTGCCCAGGGTGGCTGTAATGGTTGATCATATCATGCACAAAATAGGACTTCATGGTTTATCGGTTATTCCTATGCTCCTGGGTTTTGGGTGTAATGTTCCCGGGGCTCTGGCAACCCGGATACTTGAAACCAGAAAAGAAAAATTCATTACGGCCACTTTAATGTCCATTGCAGTGCCCTGTATGGCATTGCAGGCCATGATTTTTGGACTTTTGGGAAAGTATGGGGCAAAAGGGATTGGAATAGTATTCGTTACCCTGGTGTTGGTTTGGTTTCTCATTGGATTTGTTCTGAGGAAGATAGTTAAAGGAACTTCACCTGAAATTTTTGTTGAAATTCCTCCCTACAGAATGCCGTATTTTCCGGGATTGGTGAAAAAAATATACATCAGGTTAAAATGGTTCATTAAAGAAGCCGTACCCTTTGTTTTGCTGGGGGTGCTAATAGCAAATCTGATGTATACACTGGGAATTATTCAATTCATTGGTAAGTATACAGGCCCTCTGTTCGTTCATGTATTGGGATTGCCTGCAGAGGCATCGGGGGCTTTAATCATAGGGTTTTTAAGAAAAGATTTAGCCATTGGCATGCTTATTCCTTTGGATATGAGTCTCCGGCAACTTGTTGTTGCCTCGGTGGTACTGACCATGTATTTTCCCTGTGTAGCAACATTTGCTACCCTGATGAAGGAATTAGGACTGAAGGATATGCTTAAATCAGTTGCGATAATGCTAATTTCAACAATTATAGTTGGAGGTATACTCAATCAGATACTATTGCTTTTACTAACTTAAAACCGGTTTATTTATGAAAAAACTAAAAATACATGGAAGCAAAATTCTTTTGATTGCAATGGTCATTGCTTACATCATGGTAATTCAATCCTGCCATGCCCAGAAGCATCACCACAAAGCTGTACCCTGTCCGTGTGAGAAAAAGAGAAGGTAAACGATTTCATGAGTATAAAAATGAAAAACATGGAAATAGAAAACCTGAAACAGGAAATTCTGCATTGTACAAAATGCGGGTTATCAAAAACACGCAACAAAGTTATTTTTGGGGAAGGAAATTTAAAAGCCAAAGTATTTCTGATTGGTGAAGCACCCGGAAGAGATGAAGATATACAGGGCCGACCTTTTGTAGGAAAATCGGGGCAGTTGCTTGATAAGATATTAGGGGCATGTGGCTTTACACGGAATGAACATGTGTTTATCAGCAACATCATCAAATGCAGGCCACCCGGAAACAGAATTCCCGATGTACAGGAAGCTAAGATCTGTATACCTTATTTGTTCAGGCAGATTGAATTTATAAATCCGGAGATACTCATATTGTTAGGTTCTACGGCTTTAAAATATATGATGGGGCAAGACCATAAAATCACCCGGATTCATGGAACCTGGCTTAACTGGCAAAACAAGCTGGTGATGCCTGTATACCATCCTGCTGCTTTACTCAGAAATCCTTCACTAAAACGTGAGACATGGGAGGACTATAAAAAAATTGTTTTTAAATACCGTGAACTGGTTAATCCACAGCATTATTCAGCACATGTATGAAATGGATTATTATATTATTGAACAATAAAAAAGTTTATTTAAAGTGAACATATGTTCATATTAAATTCGTATATTTGTATGAAAACTAACTTGTAAGAACAAAAAACATATAGTATGCCAAAAGGAGATCGTACCGGGCCTGCGGGACAAGGTTCCAGAACCGGAAGAGCACTTGGATTTTGCTCGGGATATGACACCCCGGGTTTTACCAGAGGATTTGGCTCAGCAATGGGCAGAACATTCGGATCAGGCAGAGGTATGGGTAGAGGAAGAGGGTTTGCCGGGGGCTGGAGACATGGAGGAACTCCCGGGGGTTATTTTCAGGACTTTCCATCGTGGGATCAATCCATGAATAATGAGGATGAAGTGAAACTGCTCAAGTCGCAAGCTGAATCATTGAAACGTTCTCAAAAGGAAATCGAAAATAGGTTGAAAGAATTGGAAAAGGAAAGCGACTAGAACACAATACCTGAATTCGAATGGTAAATCCTGTCAGGATGTAAGTACTTCTGGTATTCGAAAGAAAGTTCATCAGTATTTTTTTGAATATCAGGTTATGAATTACTGTTGCCGGATATTTTGTCGCTGGGAAAAACAGAGAACGGATTATTACATGATTGCATTTGGACCAATACCTTCGCGGAGGCTTGGGATGAGCCTGGGGGTGAATAATATTGTTTCACACAAACTGTGTTCCTATGGTTGTGTATATTGCCAGATAGGAAATACCTCCAAAAAATCAATGGATAGATTGATCTGTTATGAACCGCAAAAATTAGCAGAAGACGTTAAGACCCACCTCCAAAAGCTTGACAAAACACATTTACCCGATTACCTGACTTTTGTTGCAAATGGAGAACCTACGCTGGACATAAATCTGGGCAAAGAAATAAAACTGTTAAAAAAACTTGGTTTTCCTATTGCTGTAATTACCAATGCTTCACTTATCCATCAAACACAAGTCAGAAACGATTTGATGGAAGCAGACTGGATATCTGTAAAAGTTGATTCAGTAGATGAAGCCGTCTGGAAAAAAATGAACAGGCCTTTGGAAAGGATTGAACTGGATAAAATTCTTGAAGGTTTAAAAATCTTTGCCTCTGATTATGAAGGAGATCTGCATACCGAAACCATGCTCATTGATGGTTATAATGATGCCAGCGAACAGTTAGAAAAAACAGCATT
>CAYQDZ010000020.1:18499-23323 GCA_964416375.1 uncultured Bacteroidales bacterium | reverse complement strand
TGTGCTAGATATCACACATTCACTTCAGCAGCCAAATCAGCCAAAGGGAATAGCAGGTGGCCGTCCCGATATGATAGAAACGATTGCCAGGGCAGGAATTGCCGTTGGAATTGATGGAATTTTTATGGAAACTCATCCCGAACCGGCCAAAGCAAAATCGGATGGAGCCAATATGCTTCCGTTGAACCAGGTTGAAAAACTCCTTATAAAACTGAATAAATTAAAGACAACAGTCAATAGTTTATAAGTTATTCTCTGCTAACGTATTTGGGGTATTTGAGCGGACTTTTTGCGTTTTTTTACAGGAGAAAGTTGCTATATCAAATGATTTCATTATATTTATCCTCAAGTAACCCTAACGATTTGACCCATATTTTCTGAAAGCTTGCACTGTTTTTAAGCCATGCAGGCTTTCTTTTTTGGTACACTTTGAAAGCTCCCATATTCATGTTCTGTTTCCGTTTTATTTACCCAAAGTAAACCGTCTGCCGTAGTATAGTCGAATTTTACCAAAGCTGCGTGTAAACTCGGAGTTGATTTCATTCTTCGCTAAATAACTATCCAGTACAGCTGATATACCAAAATAAGATCTCTCATGATTGTATCCTATGGCCAGGCGTACATGTGAATTAGTAGAAGGTTTTATTTTGCTTTCCAATTCATTGCCCAGAATATCTTTAGCGCCATATGCCTGCAGCGAAACGCCAATGAGAAGGGTAGCATTGATAAAGAAGCGTTCTTTAATTACCAGGGTATAAGAGTAACCGAATGCACCACCCAGATTAATGTACTCAGATTTGCCAGGCTATCGTAAAGCGGAAAGGAGGCTTCTAATGCATCAGAAACAAATCCGGGAGCATGTGCCTGGTGGCAGGAAAAGGGCATTGAAAAAATGTTAAAACAAGGAGTAAACGGATTTAAACTTGATCGATCGGAAGAACTGGTTCCCGAAACAAGGGAAATCATTCTATCTGATGGCAGATCTGCAAGAGAAGTAAGAAATGAATATCCTGTTTTGTATGTAAAAACAGTGAATGAAAGCTGTAAAAAAATATATGGTGATGACTTTGTTCTTATTCCCCGCGCAGGATATACAGGAAGTTCAAAGTATAGCGGATTTTGGGGAGGTGATATCGGCTCTCCTCCGGAGGGATTACGTGCTGCCATTGTTGCTTTGCAACGAAGTGCTATCATCGGATTTCCCATCTGGGGATCGGATATTGGAGGCTACTGGCAGGGAGATCTGGACAGAGAAGTTTGTACCCGATGGCTGGCTTTTGGTTGTTTTAATCCGATCATGGAATTTGGACCAACAGAAGACAGGGCTCCATGGAATATGAAGGAAGAACCTTATTATGATGTGGAATTGATTGCTATTTGGAGACTTTATGCAAAAATTTACGAAGCACTTTCAAGCTATAGTCACAATCTGGCAAAAGAAGCAAATGAAACCGGTATGCCCATAGTAAGACCATTGTTTCTTGAATTTCCTGAACAAAAAGACTGTTGGAACGATTGGCAAACATTTTTATATGGCCCTGATATTCTCGTCTCGGCCATATGGCAAAAAGGAACTGGCTCTCACTCCTGCTATCTTCCTGCAGGAAGCAAATGGAGAGATGCATGGGATACAAAAATAATGTACGACGGTGGGCAATATATCGAAGTAGAAACCCCATTATATAAAATCCCTATTTTCCTTCGTGAAAAGACAGAGATTGATCTGGGTAATTTGCACAGTCTCTACCAGGAATCATTGGAAATAGCCAGAAATATTCCTAATATACCTGATCTTGAAAAGAATGCTTTTTCACAATAAAATAAATGAAACAGCAAATTACCTCCTGTTTTATCACCTCTGAGTCATTCCGTGGAATCTCAACAACTACAAAGCATTCATAAAGAAATTCTAACATTTGTTATATGAATGTTTATTTTATAATTCCGGAATATTTGTTAGTTTGCGAATTATTCGTTCCCTGAAATGAAAATGATAGAAAGATTATATTCATTTAAATTGCACTACTTTACCTGATAAATCCTAAGAAATCAAATCATCATCATCGATAATGATATGGAGAAATACAAAAACCTTTTTGACACCATGGATCTGGGTGTCGTTTACCGGGATAACAAAGGCAAAATCATTGAAGCAAATAAAGCTGCTGAAAAAATTCTGGGCATGACCAAAGGTCAGATGAGCGCTTTGGATTCTATTTCTAAAGAATGGAATTTCATTGATGAAGACGGCACCATTGTTCCTGGTAATATGCATCCGGCTATTCTTGCATTAGCCAGCGGTAAGAAAGTGAAGAATACTGTAATGGGTATTTATAATCCAAAATTAAATCAACAGCGCTGGATAAATATTAATTCGGTACCAGAGTTCATTAAAGACAGTAAAAAACCGTACAGAGTATATTCCACTTTTCAGGATATCACTGCCCGGAAAAAATTTGAAGAACAACTTAAATTAACGCTTTTCGGTATTAACCATTCGCAAATTTCAATATTCCAGGTAGATGATAATGGAAACATATACTATACAAATGATCAGGCATGTATAAGCCTTGGTTATACCTGTGAGGAATTTTCAAAGCTTAAAATCTGGGATATCGACATAAACCTTGATCCGGAAAAATGGCTCAAGCATAGAAAAAACACGAAAAATCATGTGAATACCACAATAGAAACTAATCACAGAAGGAAAGACGGAACGGAATTTCCTGTTGAAGTGACGATTAACTTTGTTGAGTATCAGAAGAAAAAGATATCCTTTTCTTTTGCCAAGGATATTACAAACCGAAAAATGGCGGAAAAAGCTTTGCAGAATCAAATGAAAGAATACCAATCCTTAAGTGAAGACTATATGTTGCAAAATAAGGAACTTATTGGAAGTCTGGAGCGAATAAACAAAATAAACAATGAATTAGAGGATGCAAAAATGAAAGCTGAAGAAAGCGATCGTTTAAAAACATCGTTTCTTGCCAATATGAGTCATGAAATACGAACACCCATGAATGGGATTATGGGATTTTCTGAATTGTTAAGGAATCCTGATATTTCCTCACATGACACACAAAGATTCGTTGATGTGATTCAGCAAAGTGGTGAACGTATGTTAAATATCATAAACGATCTTATTGATATTTCGAAGATTGAAGCCGGTCAGATGGAATTAAGACCGGAAAAAACAAATGTTAACCATCTGCTTGATGATTTGTATACTTTCTTCAAACCCGATACAAGCAGTAAAAAATTAGAATTCATACTCAACACAAAATCTTCAGCAAAAGGAACAATCATTTCAACGGATAAGACAAAACTGACACAAATACTCTCCAACCTCATCAAAAATGCAATAAAATATACGAATGAAGGCAAAATAAGCTATGGATACAGTATAAAGGATTCCATTCTGGAATTCTATGTTAAGGATACCGGTATCGGCATAGAACACGAATTACAGGATAAAGTTTTTGAACGGTTCAGGCAGGCCGATCTATCGGCAACCAGACCTTACGATGGTACCGGTCTGGGGTTATCTATTTCAAAATCATTTGTAGAAATGCTCGGAGGAAAAATATGGCTTGAATCTGCACCTGAAACAGGTTCAACATTCTACTTTTCATTGCCTTTCAACAAAGCAAAAATCAAATCGGGTAATACAGTATCCGAAGAATTTTCTGAGGCAGCCAATATGCAGAAAATCACAATATTAATTGCCGAAGATGATGAAACAAGTTTGTTTTTGCTGAAAGAACTATTTAAAAAATCGGGCTTACGATCTCTGCATGCAAAAAATGGAAAGCAGGCAATTGAAATCATTAAGAAAAATCCGGGAATTGATTTGGTACTAATGGATATTAAAATGCCGGGTTTGAACGGATTTGATGCTACCAGGAAAATAAAACAAATCAAGCCACAACTGCCAATAATTGCCCAGACAGCTTTTGCATCACATCTTGATAAACAAAAATCAATGGAAGCAGGCTGCGATGATTATATCTCAAAACCTATTAACAAGGACGATTTAATGGAAATGATCAGAAAGCATATACAGAATACACAGAGCTAATCCATATATTGTTTCAATAACTCCAGCATTTGTCTGTCCAGTTTATGTCCCTTGTAATTTTCATATTTTACATCCGGACGTTTGCTGTTCAGTGGGCCAAAGTCTCCCTTCAGATTCCACATTGCATGACCCCACCCCACTTCTTTCCAGAGAGATAACAGATCTTCCATCCATGCCAAAGCAACATGATGAGGCGTTTTGTTGTAGCACCCCCATTCTGCCATGATCTCAAAATCTTCTTCTTCGAACTTTTTTTTGGCCCCCATACCACTAAATTTTGCCAGCAGGTTGAATCCTCTGTAACTTGAATATTTTGCCATGTCTGATACTGTTATTGATTGTGAACAGGAACTCAGGCCAGGAATAAGCACACTTCCAATACCCGCAGCACTCGTTGTTTTAATAAATTCTCTTCTCTTCATAACTTAAAGTTAGCAAAGTTTCAACTTCTTGCCAATTGATGTGAAAATTGTCACGATTTCATTTAGCAGGAATATTACCAAATAGAATATTACTGCCATCAAGGTATAAATTACCATTATAACTTATGAAACAAGAGGAATAATACAAGGATTAGTTTTCTTCAAAAGAAAAAATATACTACATTTGGCCACCTGAAATAAAAAAAACAGCATATGGGTAAAGGTGACAGAAAAACAAAAAGAGGCAAAATCATAAAGGGTTCCTATGGAGTTCGCAGAAGAAAGAAAAAAGGGAAAGCACAGAAATCACCTGTAATTGCTCCT
>CAYQDZ010000020.1:0-18399 GCA_964416375.1 uncultured Bacteroidales bacterium | reverse complement strand
AATCTGCTAAGAAAACAGAGACAAAGCCTAAAGAAAAAGAAGCTAAACCCAAAAAGAAGGAAGAAGCACCAAAGAAAAAAGAAGCAGATAAAGAGCCTGCTAAAAAACCTGTAGCTAAAGCAAAACCAAAAGCTGCAAAAAAAGCAGACGACAAAAAAGAAAGCAAGGAATAAAACCTATCTATTATATATCCATAAAAAAGGCTGCCCTGAAAAGCAGCCTTTTTTTATTCCTCTTGCTGTAAAGAGATCATGAGAACATTTGGTGAAGGAAATTGAGCAGATCCTGCAAAACCAGTTCATAAGAATGTTTGTGTAATTTTAATTGACAGCCCATATTTGAAATGTATTAATATATAATACTATTTTAGCCAAATAGGAGATTAATTATGCAAAACAAGCAAAAATCAATGTCACTGGTTCAGTTGAATTTGTATTCATAAAGAACAGGCTTAATCTTTGATTCATTCCTGAAATCTGGTAAAAGAATGTTAACACGTATCACTTATCTGCTGAAATATTATCTGTACTGGATTCTTTATTTCATTACATTGAAATTGGTATTCCTGATTTATCATCATAATAAATCCTTTGAGATTTTTGATCTTTGGGGCAAAATACTTAGTAAAGGCTTAAGGTTAGATCTATCAGCATCGGGTTATATTATGCTGATTCCTATAGTTCTTGTGCTTTTTTTTCATTTTTTCCCTTCGCGATTGCCACATCAAATCATTAAAATCTACAATTATTTCATTCTTGCCATTATATCATTGCTTGCAGCATCAGATCTGGGGCTCTATAATGAATGGGGATACAGAATGGATGTTACTCCTCTGCTGTATTTAGCAAAACCTAAAGAAGCATTTGCATCCATTAGTTTTTTATTTTTCCTGAATCACTTAATCATTGCAACCGCTTTGATCTCAGTTTTTGTATACATCTTTCGTATTGTTTTTTCTGAAAAATCCTTTGAGGATAAAAGCTCCTGGTGGTCATTTTCAGGAATTTTTCTGTTTTTGTTATGCTTATTTCTTCCAATCCGTGGAGGAATTGGAGTTGCGACAATTAATGTTAGCTCTGCTTATTTCAGCGAAAATAATTTTGCGAATCATGCTGCCATTAATCTTCCGTGGAATATTGGATATTCCCTGACAAATCTGGAAGCAACCAATAATCCCTTTGACTTTTATAGCGAAAGGGATGCGATAAAACTGGCTTCTGCTTTTACTAAGAAAGAAGGAACACATCAACAAGTTTTAACTACCACTAAGCCAAACATTCTGCTTATTATTCTTGAAAGCTTTACTGCCAATGCAACCGGCTGTTTGAACGGCCAGATTCAGGTAACCCCAAATCTTGATTCACTTGCGCGTGAGGGTATCTTGTTTTCAAGCTTATATGCGAGTGGTGACAGGACCGACAAGGGTATGCTTGCCATATTCAGTGGTTATCCTTCTCAACCGACAACTTCTATAATAAAATTTCCTGATAAAACTCAAAATCTTCCGGCCCTTCCAAAAACACTAAGAACAAACGGATACAAAACTTATTTCTATTATGGAGGTGACATTGATTTTGCCAACTACAAATCTTACTTAATGAATGCCGGCATTGAACATTTCATTTCTCAAAATGACTTTCCCGCTTCTGAAAAAAAATCAAAATGGGGCGTTCCCGATGAGTTCTTATTTGCAAGAGTGCTTAAAGATATAGAAACCATGGACGGACCTTACTTTCTTTCTTTGTTTACGCTAAGTAGTCATGCGCCCTATGATGTGCCAATGGAACCCTTCTTAGAAGGGAAAAGTGATGAGATCAAGTTTTGCAATTCTGTATATTATTCCGATCACCACCTGGGTAAATTCATAGATGAGCTTGAGTCAAAAAAACTGCTGGATAATACGCTTGTTATTATGATTGCAGACCATGGGAATGTATGGCCCGGAAACCTCACCAACCATTCCCCTTTAAAATATCATATTCCTATGGTGTGGTATGGAGGAGTTGTACGAAATACAAATACTATTGTGCCTGTAATTAGCAGTCAGACTGATCTGGCTGCTACCTTGCTTGCACAATTGAATGTGAATTCTGATGATTATGTATTTGGTAAAAACATTTTTTCTTCAAATCCATCTCAGCAGATTGTGTATTCAATCAATAATGGCTTTGGTTACATATCAGACTCATTAGAATTCTATTATAACCGTCTGCCTGATCATGCCATTGTAGAGAAGGGAGATTTATCTCAAGAAAGGCTGATGGAGGCCAAAGCCTATTACCAATTGTTATACAATGACTTCCTGAAAAGGTAAGCTCTTGTTAAAATACTAATTCCAGTAATGTTCTGTGTTAAAAAGGATCTTTTTAAATTTCAGACTATCAATTGATTATTAAACAATTAACAATTGATTTAATAATATTTATGGAATGGAATAAAAAAAATATTTAACTTGAGGAGTCTTTACAAACTATTTTCAAATGGTAACTACAAGTTTAGTGAACAAGTCTATTGTCATCGTTATATCCCTTTTATATTCTTTGCCAATATTTGCATCCCGCTTTCAGGATTCAGTATTCTTTGCTGAAGACCCCAACAATGAAGCTGAAGTAATATTTGATGAAAGTATTACACCGATTGATTCACAAGATTTTCTGGTTGAATCTGACTCATTGGGTGATAGTTTTCAGGAATCAGAATTTACCTCATCAGAATCTGATACCATAGCAGACAAATCGGTTGAGGATTCAATGATCAGCGAATCGGAGCAAGAAATTATCGCAACGGAAACAAGACCAGAAAAAAAGGTCCGTTTTTATCAAAAATGGTGGTTTACACTATTGCTGGTTTTATTACTCAGCCCTTTAGCCTACAGGTACCATCTTGATATCCAGGATAAATTAAATGAAAAGATTAAGGACTTAAAGAAAAAATCAAAAGATCTCAGGTCAATGCTTAAGGAGAATGACCTTCAGTACGAAAAAAAGGAGTTGGAATACCAGGAAAAATTTAAGGAAGATGAAGAACTGAAATTTCAGGCTATCGGTCTTTCAAAGTTTTCAGAAATTATTTCAAAGAACAAGGAAGACCTGAAAAAATTGGGTCAACATCTTATTTATGAACTGGTAGAATATACCAATGCCAATTCCGGTGTAATATTTATGCTGAATGAAGAAAAAGATATACTGGAAGTATTGAATTCATATGCGGCTGAAAAAAATAAGATCAAAGAAACCTTCAAAAACGGTGAAGGATATATCGGAACCTGCTTTGGTGAAGGGAAAACAATAGAATTAGAAAATGTACCGGAAACCTATGCAAAAATTGAGTCGGGCCTGGGAAAAGCTTTACCAAGGTACATTGTATTTGTGCCTCTGGTTCAGGATGAGAATAAACTGGGTGTGATTGAGCTTGGGTCTTTCAACAAGCTTGAGAAACACAAGGTTGAATTCATTGAAAAACTCGCATACAATATTGCCTCTGCTTTAGCCATCCAATCTGCTACGGAGAAAATGCAGACTATGCTGGAACAATCAAAAATTCAGGCTGAAGAATTGAAATCCAGCGAAGAAGAACTAAAACAGAATATGGAAGAAATGCAAACTGTCCAGGAGGAATTGCAGCGACAAAAGGATGATTTGGCTAAGGAAACAACCTTAATGAATACTTTGTTAAGCAATGCAAATGAATCCATATACTTTAAAGACAAAAAAAACAGGTTTATTAAGGCGAGTAACTCCATGGCAAAACTTTTTAAAGTGAAAAGTGTGGAAGAAATGTATGGCAAAAGTGATTTTGATTTTTTCACCGAAGAGCATGCCAAACCTGCATTTAAGGATGAAATGAACATCATCAAGACCGGAAAACCTATCATTGATAAAATAGAAAAAGAAACCTATGCGGATGGTAGAATTGCCTGGGTAAGTACTTCCAAGATGCCTCTTTACGATGAAAAGCATGAAATCATCGGAACTTTTGGAATTTCAAAAGATGTAACCCATGCCATTGAAATGGAAAATGAAATCAAGCAGAGAAATGAAGAACTTCAGGCACAGGAAGAAGAATTGAGGCAAAATCTTGAAGAAATGCAGACCGTACAGGAAGATCTGCAAAGGCAAAAAGAAGAATTAGACAAAGAAAAGGCTTTAATGGATGCAATGCTTAATCATGCAAAAGAAACAATTTACTTCAAAGACAAGAAAAGCAGGTTCATTAAAGTAAGTAAATCTATGGCCAAACTTTTTAAAGTGAAAAATGTGGAAGAATTGTACGGCAAAAGTGATTTTGATTTTTTTACTGAGGAGCATGCAAAACCTGCATTTGATGATGAAATGAACATCATCAGGACAGGGAAACCTATAATCAACAAGCTTGAAAAAGAAACACATCCCGATGGAAGGGTAACATGGGTCAGTACATCAAAGATGCCTCTTCATGATAGCAAAGGAGCAGTTATTGGTACTTTCGGTATTTCCAAAGATGTTACAAAATCCATAAAGATGGAGACAGAAATAAAACTAAGAAATGAAGAATTATTAGCACAGGAAGAAGAACTCAGACAAAATCTGGAAGAAATGCAAACCATTCAGGAAGATCTGCATAAACGTATTGCAGAAAATGAAAAACTTCGTATTGAATTTGAAAAGAAAGAAGTCGAGCTGAAAAAAACTATCAAAAAACTTCAAAAGAATTAGAAAAACCCTCTCCTGGTCTTTTCAAATCCATGATCAGTTTTATACATTAAGATAATTTTCAGGAAATGGTCTATACTTCAGATTCATATTTATTTATGCAAACCATGATTAGAATTCTACGAACATTCATTTATCACATTTCATTCAGGAATTATCAATTTTGTTGCATTTGCCCTTTTTTGTTATCGATTCATATTGACTTTTAAAAGTTTTTTTTACTTTTATTCATTATTAAATCTAAAACTAATTTTCATCATGTCGACATTACACTATATTGACTGGATAATAATTGCATGCTATTTTATTATCATTCTTGGATTAGCCTGGTGGGTAATTAAAAAACAGCAAAAAACTTCCGATGATTATTTTCTTGCCGGACGAAACCTCGGATGGTTTATTGTAGGAGCATCAATCTTTGCTTCCAACATTGGATCTGAACATTTGGTTGGCTTGGCTGGATCCGGTGCAACCGATGGAGTAGCGATGGCTCATTATGAATTGCATGCCTGGTGCCTATTGATTTTAGGCTGGGTAATGGTTCCTTTTTATATGCGTTCAAAAGTGTTTACCATGCCTGAATTTCTTGAAAAAAGATTTTCTCCTCATGCAAGAACTTTCCTTTCAGTCATTTCACTTGTTGCATATGTTTTAACAAAAATAGCCGTTGGAATTTTTGCAGGTGGCATTGTATTTAGTGTATTGCTTCCCGATCTGAATTTCATGGGACTGGACAGTTTCTGGATTGGATCTGTACTCGTAATTGTATTTACAGGAATTTATACTGTTCTTGGCGGGCTGCGTGCAGTTGCATATACTGAAGCATTGCAAACCATTGTTTTGGTTTTAGGATCCATTCTGGTAACTATTTTTGGCCTAAAGGCACTTGGTGGTTTTGGTGAGTTAAGAGCTATTACCGGATCAGATATGTTCAACTTATGGAAACCCATGGTGCCCGATGGAATGGAAAGTACCTGGGCGCCAGTAAGAGAAGCAGGGAAAATGGCATGGTATTTCAATGATAATTATCCCTGGTTGGGTATGCTTGTTTGTGCACCCATAATTGGGCTTTGGTACTGGTGTACTGATCAATACATCGTTCAACGTGTCCTTGGAGCACCAAATCAAACACAAGCCAGACGTGGTTCAATAGCCGCAGCATTTCTTAAATTATTACCTGTTTTTATTTTCATTATCCCCGGAATGATAGCTTTTGCTCTTGCTAAAACTGGTGGAGTTCAAGCTATTTCGGAAGAATTATTCAATGCAAATGGTGAATTAATCACAGAGAATGCACAAAAAGCTTTCCCTCTGCTTGTTGCCCACATACTCCCTATTGGGGTGAGAGGACTTGTTGTTGCCGGATTACTGGCTGCTTTAATGAGTTCACTTGCCGGGGTTTTTAATGCATCCTCGACCTTGTTTACAATGGATTTTTATTCGCGTATCAGGCCAAAAGCAACCCAGTCGCAACTGGTATGGATGGGAAGACTAGCAACCGGAATAATGGTTGTCATCGGATTGATTTGGATACCTGTAATACAAGGAGGGCGAGGACTTTATGACTATTTGCAGGGTGTTCAGGCGTATCTTGCCCCACCTATTGCTGTTGTATTTTTCCTTGGAGTTTTCTGGAAACGGTTAAACAGCAAGGGAGCCCTGGCAGCACTAATAGTTGGTTTTGCACTGGGTTTAGTACGTCTGGGTATAGATACTCCGGTTAAACTAATGACTGATTTTTCTTATGATAACGGATCATTTTTATGGATCATAAATAATATTTTCTTTCAATATTACAGCATTATTATCCTTGTTGTTTGCATTGTGGCAATGATAGGAGTTAGTTACATGACTGAAATTCCTGATTACGCTAAAATTTCAGGACTTACTTATGGCACTGCTACGGATGAGGACCGCAAGGTAACTCGCGAAAGCTGGACAAAAGGAGATGTTATTACTTCGGTGATCATCATTGTATTAATTATTGCAGCATATTTATACTTCAGAGGATAAGAGTTGAAGTTTACAAATGACTAATCTTAAAGAAATACATGGCAATATGGTAAATTCCGAAGTTTGGTTTATAACAGGCAGCCAACATCTTTACGGAGAAGAAACCTTGAAACAGGTAGAATCCAATTCAAAAGAAGTAACAGCCGGTCTGGACGGTGCTATTAATTCACCGGTAAAAATTGTATTCAAATCTGTTCTTACAACCTCCGAAGCCATCACAAACATATGCCTTGAAGCAAACAGTGCTGCACGGTGTATTGGGTTGATAACCTGGATGCACACCTTCTCTCCGGCCAAAATGTGGATTGCAGGTCTGAAATCTCTATCCAAACCTTTTGCCCATTTGCACACTCAATTCAACCGGGACATTCCATGGAAAGAAATTGACATGGATTTCATGAATCTGAATCAGTCGGCGCACGGAGGCAGAGAATTCGGTTTTATCAATGCTCGTATGGGTATTGACAGAAAAATTATTGTCGGTCACTGGAAGGATAAAGAAGTTATTAAGGAACTTGATGTTTGGATCAGGGCTGCCATAGGGAAACATGAATTGTCAGGATTGAAAATAGCACGTTTCGGAGATAATATGCGTGATGTGGCTGTAACTGAAGGAAACAAGGTGTCTGCAGAAATTCAATTTGGCTTTTCCGTTCATGGTTTTGGTGTCGGAGATCTTGTGGCCTATGTGAACAATGTGACTGATGCCTCCATAGATTCTCTTATCAAAGAATACAGGGACAAATATTCCATGGCATCTTCTGTTCTTTCAAATCCTGAAAAATTAAGCGCTATCAGAGAAGCGGCTAAAATAGAAGCCGGTATACAGGCTTTCCTTGACGATGGGAATTTTCATGCATTTACAACCACGTTTGAAGATCTCCACGGATTGGTTCAGCTTCCTGGTCTCGCCGTTCAACGATTAATGGAACGTGGTTATGGTTTTGGTGCCGAGGGTGACTGGAAAACTGCAGCACTTGTAAGATCATTAAAAGTAATGGCGCAGGGATTACCAGGTGGTACATCATTCATGGAAGACTATACTTACCATTTCGATCCTTCAGGCATGAAAGTACTGGGTGCTCATATGCTGGAAGTATGCCCCTCCATAGCATCAAATAAAACATCTCTCGAAGTCCACTCCCTTTCCATTGGCGGGAAAAATGATCCCGCCAGACTCGTATTCAAAGCTTCTACCGGCGCTGCTCTTAATGTTTCCCTGATGGATTTAGGCAATCGTTTCAGATTATTAATCAACGAAGTGGAAGTCGTTGATCCGCCTGATTTGCCTAAACTTCCTGTTGCCAGAGTTCTTTGGGATCCAAAACCCAATTTAAAAGTTGCGGCCGGAGCATGGATTCTTTCCGGTGGCGCACACCACACAGCGTTCACACAATCTCTTTCAACAGATCATATTCTCGATCTGGCAGAAATGTTGGGTATTGAATATCTTTTAATTGATGCACATACCAGACTCAGCGATTTCAAAAAGGAAATCAGATTAAACGAAGTATATTACTCCCTTGCTAAAGGATTCAGATAAACCAGTGAATATGTTCAAAGAAATTAAGAAGAAAGTATTCAAAGCCAACCTTGATCTTGTAAAACACGGCCTCGTAATTTTTACCTGGGGGAATGTAAGTGGTATAGATCGGGAAAAAGGGCTTGTTGTGATTAAACCAAGTGGCGTTAGCTACAAAAACATGAAAATCGAGGATATGGTAGTGGTTGACCTGGAAGGAAAAGTAGTGGAAGGAAAAATGAATCCTTCCTCCGACACACCAACACATCTTATTTTATATAAAAACTTTGAAAAAATCGGAGGAATTGTACATACACACAGTGAGTGGGCCACTAGCTGGGCCCAGGCCGGTAAAGCAATTCCACCCTATGGAACTACTCACGCCGACTATTTCTACGGTGAAATACCATGCACAAGAACACTAACAAACGATGAAACTAGGGAAGAATACGAGAAAAATACAGGGTTGGTTGTCGTTGAAACATTCAGGGATATAGACTACAGTGCCATACCGGGAGTATTGGTGAAAAATCATGGCCCCTTTGCCTGGGGAAAAGAACCGGATGAGGCTGTCCACAATGCGGTGGTTCTTGAAGAAATAGCGAAAATGGCATTCATGACCCAGGTACTGGGCAATCATCAACCTCTTGACAAACACATACTGGACAAGCACTATACACGTAAACACGGAAACAGCGCATATTACGGTCAATCAAAAAAATAAAATCCTTTTTAATTATGATAAAACATAGAATAGCAGTTGTCACATGGATAATCTCGGGGATGTGTATTTCATCCTTTTCTCAGGAAAACCATATCCTGATTAAACCGAATGAAGCAAAAGATACAATCAACAGAAATATTTACGGACATTTTGCTGAACATCTCGGCAGATGCATTTATGATGGCATATGGGTCGGTGAGGACTCACCGATACCCAACATACGAGGTATACGCAACGATGTACTGGAAACATTGAAGGAATTGGAAATACCTGTTTTAAGGTGGCCTGGAGGCTGTTATGCCGATCTCTATCATTGGAAAGATGGTATTGGACCGAAAGAAGACAGACCTGCCATTGTAAATAAATTTTGGGGAGATGCTGTTGAAGATAATAGTTTTGGAACTCATGAATTTCTGGATCTATGTGAAATGTTAAATACCGAAGCTTATATTGCTGTTAATGTGGGCAGTGGAACGGTTGAGGAAGCTTACGACTGGATTGAATACATTACTTCAGATAAGGGTCCTATGGCGGGCTTAAGGAAACTGAACGGAAGAGAAAAACCCTGGAAAGTAAAGTACTGGTGTATTGGAAATGAAAATTGGGGCTGTGGTGGTAATATGGATGCAGCATATTATACTTCCCTATTTAAAAGATTTTCCACCTATTGCTGGGCACATACAAAAATTGCCAGCGGAGGTCTTAATCATGATTTTAACTGGACAGAAACTGTCATGAAGAATACAAAAGATTATCCGCAGTTAATACAAGGGTATTCATATCATCATTATACAATTTGCCACGATTGGGACGTGAAGGGATCTGCCATCCGGTTTGATGAACAGGAATGGTTTCAAACCCTCAGCAAGAATATGCAGATGGAAGAAAATCTCAAAGCACATCTCGCCGTGATGGATCAATACGATCCAAAGAAAAGAATTGCACTAATTGCTGATGAATGGGGCAACTGGCATGACCCTGAACCCGGAGAAGACCTTGGCGTATTGTACCAGCAAAACACAGTAAGAGATGCACTGACTGCTTCTATCTACCTCAACATTTTTAACAATCATTGTTCCAGGGTGAGGATGGCAAACATTGCACAGACAGTAAATGTATTGCAGGCCATGGTGCTTACAAAGCAGGATAAAATGATAAAAACACCGACATTTTATGTGTTTAAAATGTATAAGGTGCATTACGATGCACTGTTATTACCAGTTGATCTGAGCTGCGAAAAATATTCGATGAATAATGAGGGCATACCTGTACTTTCTGTTTCGGCTTCTCAAGATGCAAAAGGAAATATAAATGTAACAGTTGCCAATGTTGATCCTAAAAATCCGAAAAGCACCATAATAAGAATAGATGATAACGAAAGTTATAAAGTGATCAATGCTGAGGTGATCACCTCTGAAAAAATGAACGATTATAATGATTTTGAAAAAAAGGAGAAAGTCAATATGCAAAAATTCCAGGATTATGAAATAAAGGGTAAGGTTCTTCAGGTCAATCTGCCTTCAAAATCTATTGTCCTGCTTACGATGAAAAAAGATTCCTAATACCGTATTGATAAAATAAGATAACAGGTTTAGCAGTGAGATCAGCATGATGGAAGAGTTTAATATTTTGTTTCATGAGTTCTAAATATACAATAGGCGTTGACTATGGCACCGATTCTGTAAGATCCATCCTGGTGGATACGGCAAACGGAAAAGAGTTGGCCGAATCGGTTTTTTATTATCCCCGCTGGAAACAAGGCAAATATTGCCTGCCATCCGCCAATCAATTCAGGCAGCATCCTCTTGACTATATCGAAGGACTAGCCTCTACCATCGGGGAGATCTTAAAAAATGCAGGGAACAAAGCCGCTGATCATGTTGTAGCCATTTCTGTCGACACAACAGGATCAACACCTGTAGCAATAAATAAACAAGGAATTCCATTGGCATTAACCAAAGGATTTGAAGAAAATCCAAATGCCATGTTTGTGCTGTGGAAAGATCATTCGGCTGTCAGGGAAGCAGCGGAGATCAACGAGAAAGCAAAAGCATGGGGCGGCATCGATTTCACAATGTACGAGGGAGGGATCTACTCTTCGGAATGGTTCTGGGCAAAAATACTACATGTTCTTCGTAAAGATCCATCCATCAGAGATGCCGCATACTCCTGGGTGGAACATTGCGACTGGATACCTGCATTGCTTACCGGAGTCAGTACGGCTAAAGAAATCAAAAGAAGTCGTTGTGCGGCAGGCCATAAAGCCATGTGGCATGAAAGCTGGAAAGGTTTGCCCCCGGAAGATTTTTTATTCGCCCTGGATCCTCTTTTGAAAGGACTAAGAGAAAGACTTTATCAGGATACCTATACTGTTGATCAGCAGGCAGGAACAATTTCTGATGAATGGGCAGAAAAACTCGGATTGCCTGATCATGTGATCATCGGTACCGGAGCTTTCGATGCTCACCTGGGAGCTATAGGAGCAGAAATCAGGCCCTACTATTTATGCAAGGTTATGGGAACTTCTACCTGCGATATGTTAACCGCCCCTTCCGAAGAAATTGGCGGCAATCTGGTAAAGGGAATCTGCGGACAGGTTGACGGCTCAATCATCCCGGGTATGATAGGCCTTGAAGCAGGACAATCTGCTTTTGGAGATGTTTATGCATGGTTCAAGGAATTGCTGTTGTGGCCTATGGTGAATTTGCTCGGGCATTCATTAGAAATTGATGAATCTACTAAGAACAAATTAATAAAAGAAACATCTGATCGTTTCATTCCGCTACTCTCTGCTGAGGCTGCCAAACTACCGGTTGAAGCAACAGATGAGCTTGCGCTTGACTGGTTAAATGGCAGAAGAACACCTGATGCAAATCAGAATTTGAAAGGAGCTATTTCCGGTTTATCTTTAGGCTCTGATGCTCCGCGGATTTTTAAGGCCCTGGTGGAGGCAACTGCCTTCGGAGCAAAAGCCATTGTGGAGAGATTCATTCAGGAAGGAGTGAGAATTGACGGAGTAATTGCCCTGGGGGGTGTTGCAAAAAAATCGGATTATATTATGCAGGTAATGGCCGATGTTTTGAACAAACCCATTCTTGTAGCCCACTCGGAACAAGCCTGCGCATTAGGATCGGCCATGGCTGCCGCAGTGACCGGCAGGGTTTACACTAACTTTGAAAACGCAAAAAATGCTATGGGTAGCGGATTTGAAAAAGAGTACCATCCCGATGCATCCAGAGTAAAGAAATACGAAACACTGTACTCAAAATATAGAAAACTTGGAACATTCGTTGAGAATGAACTTATTAAATAATGTAACTATGAACAAAATACTAATACCGTTGAGCCTTTTCATTGTTACTTCCTGCATAGGACCATTTGACAGGAAAGAAACGAAAGAGGCAATCAAAAAACAAGCCTTCGATACAATCGTTGATGGCAAACAGATCAGTCTTTATTCTCTGGAAAATGAAAGTGGCATGAAGGTACAATTCACCAATTACGGTGCCCGGATCGTTGCTGTTTATACTCCTGATAATAATGGAATAATGGCTGACATTGCACTGGGGTATGCTGATATTGACAGCTATCTGAAAGATCCTTATTACCTGGGTTGTGTTGCAGGGCGATACGCTAACCGTATAGCTGAGGCAAAGTTTATCCTTGAGGGGAAAGAATACAATCTGTATAAAAACGACGGAACAAACACCTTACACGGAGGTAAAGAAGGACTGGACAAGAAAATATGGGATACACAACAAGACGGAAATACTGTTATTTTTTCATACCTCTCTCCCGATGGAGAAGAAGGATATCCCGGCAACCTGTCCATCAAAAAAAGCTATACACTTACAGACAACAACGAACTGCATATCTATTACGAAGCGGAAACCGATCAGCCTACTGTTATCAACCTGACAAATCACGCCTACTGGAACTTAAAGGGCGAAGGCGACAGTACCATTCTGGATCACTTCTTTCTTATTAATGCTGATTTATATACTCCTGTTGACAATGAATGGATACCTACGGGAGAACTGGCATCGGTTGTGGGCACACCATTTGATTTTACGCAGGGAAAACCCATCGGGCAGGATATTCATTTGGATAATGAGCAATTGAAAAACGGTATGGGATATGACCACAACTGGAATCTGAATAAAAACGATGATAACGAGCTTTCTTTTGCTGGAAAATTATGGGAAACTTCAACCGGCCGTGCAATTGAGATCTATACAACAGAACCCGGCATGCAGTTTTACAGTGGAAACTTTATAGATGGCACTCAAACTGGTAAATCAGGAAAGGCTTACACCTACAGATCAGGTCTGGCCTTTGAAACACAGCATTTCCCCGATTCACCAAATCACCCGAATTTCCCTTCTACCGTACTAAATCCGGGAGAAATATACGAACAACTTACACTATTGAAATTTAAAGTTACAGATCAGGAATAGCATGTAATTCATCAGAAGTTTTCTGGATGGAATAACTGCAAATTGAAAAATCAGTAATTTTGTTTCTATGCTTCTCTTAGATTCAAGCTATGAGATTTTGCTTACGAATTGGTTTGATTTTACTTTGTTCCTGTGAGAGCTTTTCACAGGGATTCCTTCACACCGATAACAAAAAAATAGTGAATGGTCAGGGAGAAGAAATCCTTCTCAGGAGCATGGGACTGGGTGGTTGGATGCTGCAGGAGGGCTATATGCTTGAAACTTCTTCTTTTGCCAATGCCCAGTTTGAGATCAGGGAAAAGATTGAAGAGCTGATCGGTACCGAAAATACCGATAGCTTTTATAGTGCATGGCGTGCAAATCATGTCCGGAAAATGGATATCGATTCCCTTGCATCCTGGGGCTTCAATTCCATCAGACTGCCCATGCATTACGAGCTTTTCACCCCACAAAACCTGGCAGTCGGTGAATACATCGATACAGGTTTTATTATGACAGATAGTTTGCTAAAATGGTGCGGGGATAATGCAATGTACCTGATTCTTGATCTCCACGCTGCCCCCGGCGGCCAGGGCGACGATGCTGCTATATGCGATTACGATCCGACAAAACCCTCTTTGTGGGAATCGGAAGAAAACAAGACGCGCACAGCAGATCTCTGGAAAACCCTTGCTGCAATATATGCCGATGAAGAATGGATAGGAGGCTACGACCTATCAACGAAACGAAATGGCCACCTCTCTCCGATCATGACGCAGATAGCTTCATCCTTGTTTTTTGTTCAGTGAAAAAGCAAACTACCGAATCTCCTGACAACTACTGATCCTGCTCTGAAAGTCTTTTCCAGTCATCGCTTCTGAATGGGGATGCAGGCAATCCTGCTGCATTGAAAAGGTTTGGTTCTGCAATGTCTTCCCATCCATATCTCACAGCCACAGGTTCTTTCACTTTTTCAGACCTTACTACAACAGAATATTCTGAAATCTCAGCATGTGCAGGATAATATACCTGATCATTTCCTGCGATTTCAAAATGAGTTAATGCCCCATTTTTTGCCATGAGTCCGCCTTCACTATATTTAAAATGTACAATTGCCTTATTCGCCCCAGTCTCCAAAGCATCGTAAATGGGACCGGAAAAAACCAATGAATCAAATCCATAGTCTTTGGCTAAGGCCCATAATGCAAGCCGTTTGCCCACTTCCTGTTTATTCGATGGGTGTATTGTTTCCAGATCACCAATATCTGTTGTTACTACCATGCCTGTATTTGCCAGGCTCATGGTAAGCATCTGCGCTTCCCGTATTTCGGCTACCGCACCGGGAATATCTTCATCATAGTCCCATGGAGCAATCTGAGTAAAGTAAAACGGAAAATCCCCTTGCCCCCACTCACTTCTCCAGCAATTGATCAATGCCGGAAACAAGGTTCTGTATTCAAATCCTCTGCCAACATTTGATTCCCCCTGGTACCATATCACACCCTTTAAAGTATAAGGAATCACCGGTTGGATCATACCGTTAAACAGTAAAGAAGGAGTATTCTGATTCATTGCCATGGACAATTCCGGTCTCGATTGATAGGGATTTTCATTATCATAAAAATGCAAATTGGAATTTATCAATTCAGCTACAGGTAAAAACTTCCAGTCTCCGTTCAAAATCAAAGATCCGCCCCCTTCAGGTTTTGTAAGAGTAATATCCGAAGAACTGTAAATTCCTCCTCCTCCCATATTATCCACAACAAATACTGTCAAAATATTTTTACCAGGCCTGAGAACATCGGCATTGACATGATATATTCTATCTTTATTCCATTGACCGGAAATCAATGTTTCTCCTATTCTCTCACCATTTATATAGGTGTCATCCATATCATCCACAGGACCAAGGTTTAATACCAGATCTTTTCCGGAAAGTGATTCCGGAAGTTCAAATTCTTTTCTGAAACAGGCGATGCCATCAAATGCTTCCAGCTCGGTCCCATTCCAATTGGCAGGAACTTTCATCAAGGACCAGTCCGAATCATCACAATTTAAGGTCGTTAGATCCTTATTAACAAAGTTCAATTCTCTATAAAAATTTTCACTCTTTTCAGTGACAACGGTTTGCAACCGGTTCATCCATTTCAAAACTGTATCAAACTGATCTTTAGCCAGCTGAAAAGTATCCACGAAATCAGAATATTCCGGAATCTCTTTTAAAAATTTTTCAGACACCCACGATTCGGCCGGAGTACCACCCCAACTAGTATGAATCAATCCGACCGGAACACCTAGTTTCTGGTGTATCTCTCTGCCAAAGAAATAGGCCGTAGCGCTGAAACCAGTAACAGACTCAGGAGTACATTCTTCCCATCGGCCCTCAGCATCGTAAACTTTATCTATGGACGCATTTTTGGGCACTGTATACAATCGTATCTGAGAATAATTGGCGCTGGCAATTTCAGAAATAAAATTTTCAATTGTATCTGACGGCGGCCATCCTCCAAGAGGCATTTCCATATTCGATTGTCCTGAGCCCAGCCAAACTTCTCCCAACAGAACATTTTGAATAACAATGCTCGTGTCCTTTGTTTGGAATACCAGTTCATAAGGCCCGCCTGCCTCAATGGTTGTTATTTTTATTTTCCAGTCCCCGGAGTCATCTGCTCTAACAGATTTTCGGACACCCCAGGAAGATGTGATCTCTACTTTCCTGTTTGGAGAGGTCTTACCCCATAGTACTACCTTGGTATTTTGCTGAAGTACCATTCCATCGCTTACAATGGAAGGAAGTTCAAGAAACTTTGAGTTCGAAGTTGAACAGCTGATCATCGCTAGTGTAATTAAAAAAAATAAAAGTTTTTTCATGATTTTGATTATGCTAGATAAAAAATTAAAGTTATAATTCAAATTCCGTTTCATGCCTTATTCCTGTTAAAGTACAAATTATTTATAATACCGATCTATAATTCTCCAAGAAATCAATAACTACATCGGACAGGGTGAAGAAATATAGAATTACCAGCCGGTAATTTTCTGAATAAATTGCATCAACTCTTCAGAATTGTATTTCTGTTGTGCAACAGAGGGATGCCAATCGGCTCCATAGCCAAATTTGCCTGTTTGTGCTGACATTTCAAAAAAATACAGTTTATCATCGCCCTCTTGTTGTTTGCTGTTCACTGCAGAAGTTATTAAACTTCTGGCCATATTCAGTCCATTCTCCGGGTAGCCATTGTTTAGCATAGGTCCAAGAATACAGACAATAGTAGCTGCAGGATATTGTTCTCTGACTTCCACAAGAAATGCAGCATAAGATTTCCTGAAAAAAGTGGTATCCACTCCACTGGAGAAATCGTTTGTTCCCAAATTAATCATTGCAATGTCAGGCACATAAAGGCTATGGTCCCATGCAGGTTTTTGTTCATCCGGAAATATTCTGTTCCAAATTTCAGGAACCGTATTTATCCCTGAGCCGTCATAATTCTGAGCAATACCCCTTCCGGAATATGCAATAGCATGGTATTGTGCATTGAAGTAATCAGCCACCATTGTACCAAAAGCCAGAGAAACATTTTCAGTTTCACAACTGAACTTTTGAAGCTGATCTTTTGCTTCAATTCCATAACCGCATGTTATGGAGTTACCAATACATTCAATTTTCCTTTCAGGCAATGACAAAGGTTCAAGCAATACACCCTGGGTATCCAATAGAATACCCTTGAATTCCACCTTGCCAACAAGTGATTCCGTACGTTTTATTATTCTTACAGAATGAACGGAATCCTGAAGATTTTTCATCAACAGGTAGGAAGTATCGGTTTTATTCAACTCAAGCACCACAGGATCATTTTGATCCATGTAAACATTGAACATGTTCCTTACGGTATTTCCGGCAGGATCTAAATCCGCTGCGGCCAGATCTTTAAACAATATCCTTAGCTCTTCTCCTTTGAACCGGAAAGATATGCTGGTAGCAGGGTATGAAAATGCATAGCTTAGAGAATCGGAGGTATCAATCCGACCAACATACCTAAAATGCTTGTGTGAAGGTGAAAAATACCATGGAGGTGATTGCCGGGAATGAGCATTCGGCCCATTTTGAAGAGTACATGAACCAAAAACCATTCCGGCCAGGAATAAAAATAATACATAGTGTTTCATGATCAAAGAATAAAAAAAAGCAGTAAACCTGTAAGCCGAATTCTGTTTTCCGGTAGAAACCGGAATTTCTGTCATTTATCTATGCGATCTACCCCTTCCGAAAAAAGTACAACACGTGCACTGGAACAAAGCAGGCAACTCTGTTTCTTTGTTCATAGAACAAAGAATTCGGAATGTACATGATCTTGCAACCCGCAAGACAGACAGCTCGCAATGTCACCATTACGACTGGTGGGCTCTTACCCCACCTTCTCACCTTTACCCGCCGAAGCCTTGGCGAAGGAGGGCGTACCCAAACCTTTGCTGATTTCGACAGGAAGTTATTTTCTTCTCTGCTGCTGTACCCTCGCAGATACCTCTTTTTCAAGAGTGCGGCGCCCTTTGTTGTCCGGACTTTCCTTACTAACACCAATTAAGCTGCTAGCACGACAGAACGGTCTACTGCTATTCTTAATGAGTTGTGAGGAGTAAGCTATGATCTGTTCTCCTCATCAACTTGTCAACTTATCATTTCATCTTTTCCTTGATTAACTGGTGAATCGGGCAACTGATAAAATGAATCAACTATCTGTCCCCCATGCTTTCACGCTTACTTTATTTCATTTATACACCCATTCCTCTATTACTCGACTTATAAGCTTCCCAACTACTCTTTTTAGGATATGAAACTTAAAAGTCTCAAGTAATTTATATCAAAATAAAAAGAACAAAAATTCTCAACTCACCAATTACTCATCTAATCAACTCATTATTCCCCCAACAATCCAACTTCATTTCACCGATTCTCTGGTTCATCATTCTTACCAGTTACACAATTACACACCCCCTCACTTTCTCACTTTCTCA
>CAYQDZ010000019.1:0-23902 GCA_964416375.1 uncultured Bacteroidales bacterium | reverse complement strand
AGCTTCCGACGCCTCGCATCTGCCCCAAACTTGATGCATGAATAATGCAGGTTAGTAACTTCAACAAAAAAAAGCATGAAAACCATACACATTCTCCTTTTTACAGGAATCTTTATTGCGGGATGCAATCAATTGCCCGATTCTGAAAAAACCCCCATAATGGAAAAGTTAAATCAATATGCTGAAGTAACGCTTACAACAGACATATCGCATTTGAGTGAGAATCAGAAAGATATGCTAAAATTATTCTTTGAAGCAGCTGACCTCATGGATGAAATTTTCTGGATGGAAGCATACGGTAATAAGCAAGCCCTGACAGACACCATTTTGGATAAACATGTAAAACGATTTGTTCAGATCAATTATGGTCCGTGGGAAAGGTTAAATGGAAACGAACCCTTTATTGAAACTGCCGGTCAGAAGCCCAAAGGAGCAAATTTCTATCCGGCAGATATGACCAAAAAAGAATTCGATGCTTTAGAAGATCCTGAAAAAACAAGCCTTTATACAGTCATCCACAGATCTGATAACGGAAGTCTGACTGTAGTTCCTTACCATATTGCCTTTGCCGGGCAAACAAAAAAAGCCTCGGAACTTCTTAAAAAGGCCGCTGCTCTCACTGAAGACAATGGATTTAAAACCTATCTTGAATTACGAGCTGAGGCACTTCTTTCGGATGATTACCAGGCAAGTGATATGGCCTGGATGGATATGAAAACAAACCTCATTGATTTTGTTGTTGGCCCCATTGAAAACTATGAAGACCAGCTATTTGGATACAAAGCATCACATGAAGCATTCATTTTGTTAAAGGATATTGGCTGGACTGAAAGACTCGATAAATATGCAGCATTATTGCCTGTTTTGCAAAAGAATTTGCCTGTGGAAGCTCAGTATAAAACAGAATCACCCGGAACAAATTCTGATCTTGCTGCCTATGATGTCTTATATTACGCGGGAGATTGCAATTCAGGAAGCAAAACCATCGCCATCAACCTTCCCAATGACGAAGAGGTTCAATTATTAAAAGGCAGCAGACGTTTACAGTTAAAAAATTCCATGAAAGCCAAATTTGATAAAATTCTCGCTCCCATCGCGAAAGAATTAATTGTTGAAGAACAACAAAACAACATCACATTTGATGCATTTTTCGAAAACGTTATGTTCCATGAAGTTGCACATGGTTTGGGCGTTAAGAATACGATCAATAATAAGGGCACTGTAAGAGAGTCGCTAAAGGATCAATATACAACAATAGAAGAAGGCAAAGCTGATATTGTGGGTTTGTTTCTGGTAACAGAACTAAATGCCATGGGTGAATTACAGGTTGATCTGATGGATAATTACACAACATTTCTTGCCGGTATTTTCCGATCCATCCGTTTCGGATCATCAAGTGCTCATGGGAAAGCCAATCTGATAAGGTTCAATTATTTTCAAGAAAAAGGAGCCTTTGAAAGAAATGAAGAAGGAAAATACACTGTCAATTCCGGGAAAATGCAACAGGCTATTCGTGACCTCTCAAAAGAAATTATAGTTATTCAGGGAGATGGGAATTATGAAGGAGCAGCAGAGATGGTTAAGAAATATGGAGTTATTACTCCTAAACTTCAACAGGACCTTGAATTGATAGAATCAAAAGGAATTCCTGTAGATATAGTTTTTATACAGGGACCGGATATCCTTGGTTTATAAATAAAAGGGGTATATAATTTCAGAAATCAAAATCCAAGTCCTCTTTTTTTATCGTCGGCGGCTTTTGTTTTGCGGAATTGAATTACAACGCCAACGCATCTGCGGTCGTTTGAATCTTTACTTTCGTATTCAGGAACTGATACCTCAACGATGAGGTTTCTTGTAAGCTCGTTTGAAAAAATTATGGATTCACCGAATTCATTGTCAGCATTGTCGTAGATTACAGTTTTCCCTGCATTGTCCTCAAGGATTCTGAAACGTATATCTCCAAATTTTCGGTGTGCACATACCGAGACGTAATAATCCTCCCCACTGTAAGCTATTATTTTAAGTTCACTTTTCTGTCCGCGCTTAAAGAGAGCACTCTTCGATTGCCGGCTATAAAAAAACGTGTAATCAGCATACATACAATGGTATTGATGATATCCCGTACAATCTTGTCCGAATGAAAGAATAGGAGATAACAGAAGGGTTGTAAACAGTATTAAATAGGTAGTATTTTTCATACTTAAAATTAATTTTCCAGATTTTCAATTATTGCCTTTCGTGTTTCAAAGGTAATATCTCTGAGTTTGTAGAATTGATCTTCTGTAATTGAAATTTTTTCACCGCCTTTAATGATCAAATTTCCATCCTCTGTTTTTTCAACAGTAGTTTTGTCTGAAGTGGTAATAAACTCATTAAAAACAGCACGAATCGGGTGCAGCAACTTAATTGCATCAGCAACATTTTGATCACCTGAATGCTCAAGAGAATAATTAATCAGATTCTCCAACACCAGTTTTTGATCAGAAATTCTTTGTATAATCAGGTTCTCCTCTTCGAATTCCCCCGCCAGATGAAATGCCAAATACATGCTTTCAACAAATCCCCCGATGGATATTATGGCAAATGTTTTTTCTTTATCATTTTCAATCAGGTAATTTGTAATATTGATCATAGCTTCGTCTGTCAGGAATTTTAGTGAGTCTATATTCTTCAGGTTATCTTCAAATCTTTTCAGTAAAACAGGATCGAATGCTGAAGATATTCTTAATTTATCACTTAAGCCATACACGACAGTAAAGTATGTTAAAGCCTCTTTCTGTCGCTGAAACAAAGTAATGTAAGCAAGGTCGGCAGTATATACGCCAAGGTTTAGTGCCTGAGATTTTGAATCGAGATAACCCCGTGCGTTTTCAACAGGCAGAAGAGCAATATCATTAAATTCCAATTCCTCTTTATCGATAAAATCTAGCATCTCGTCAGGTGAAGGGAATCGATAGTATATTTCTTTCATCTCCTCCATCCTGTCAAGTCCTGTAAGATTATCCTCAACCATCTTATTCTTTGTGTCGGTACCACTATTCTTACATGCCAAAACGAAAAGAATTAACAATATGCTTGATAAAATGTGTTTTATAGTCATAGGATATAACTTAATAAATATGAATAAAAATAGTAAAAAGCTCTATTCTTCACGCATTATTTTATTTATTCTTTAATATTGGTTTGATTGCTATGCTCAGATATTCCCTTAATTTCCTTAATAAGGTGGTCATATTATAAACATCGAGAAATTGTATCAATTTCTTTAGTGCTTCACATAACAGTAACCAATAAAACAGTAAAGCCATTAAAAATAATACAAACAGATTAAACCAGTAAGTATCAATATACGAATTGAACAGCCTTTTTTCGGGAGCAAAAAGATGTGCTCTGCCCAATTTCATATTCGGGGCAATAAATATGGGCTCGTCTTTCCTGATCAATTGATTATTAAATTCCACAATTTTCAATGTCTCCCTCTTATTTAATACCAGTTCTTCAAGCATAGTATTATGATACTTCTGTTTAAACATTACCAGTTCTTCGTAACTACCAAGAGTGGTTCTTAATTCAAGCAAATAAGAATCTTTCTCCTCGACGGAGGCATCCAATTGCTTTCCATAAATCCTGCGGCCATGCTCTATGAATTTTCTTGTTTTGTTTGCTGCAGAAATATTAAAGTCGTTTGAGTTTAGCTGATACACAAAAGCTATATCATTATCATTAAGCTGCTCCCCAATTCTGATGACCTCATTCCTCAACAATTCAAGATCGGCTGATGTCTTTTGAAAATTCTTATTCAATTTTACGTTTCTTTCTATAGTATTTAATTTAAGTGACAATTCAGGCAAAAGATAATTTAGGTTAAAGGCTGCATTGCTTGACTTACGTTCAATATCAAACAGGGGTATTTCATATCTGTTCTTTTTAAATTGATTTACTACAAGACCTTCATATGCCCAACGGGCTGGTATAACATCACCTACAACAGGTACATAATTGGAATTGATAAGTTTTGAGTTCAATTTTTCAAATCGAATCATGGCACCTCCAAGCAGTATTTGCGGAACCAGAAGCAATGGAACAAGTATATAAATAGCTACCACCGATTTTAATGAAGAGGATATATTTAAGCCAATCAAATTGGATAGTACGGCAATAACAAAAAGCATCAGCCAATAATACAAAAACATATCCCTGATATATAGAATAGAATTGCCTATCCAGACGAACATGGCAGTTTGTATGGCAGAAAGAACAATCAGCAAAATCAACTTAGAATTGTAATAGCTGAATCTGCTAAGGTTCAAGAAAGATTCTCTTTGCAGGATTTTTCTGTCGCGAACAATTTCCTCTGCACTAACCATGAGTCCGAGAAAAATCGCAACCACAACACTCATGAAAATGTAAATTGGAAGATTTACATTCTCACTGAAAACATACAAATCAGGATTTTCTTTGTTTCCCACATTATACTTGGTAAACCATCCAAGAATAAGGGCAAGCAGAGGAGCTTCGAGTAAATTGATCAGTAAATATTGTTTATCGCTTAATTTTGAGAGCAAATTTCTTATGCTAAATATTTTAAATTGTTTGGACTTATCAGGCACTTTAAAATCATTGTACGGAAGGTCAGATTTAATTTCCGCACCCAGATTTAAAGCCGGTTCCAGATTTTTCTTGAACCCCTGATACCAAACCTCCGACGAAACTTGTCTCTCATCAATCAATTCACCATATTCATTGACTTTTTTGGATTCGAGGATCTGTAAAACCTGTTCGGGATTTACGTTTCCACAGGTTGGACATTCTCCATCTTCGGCGTTAATAAGCTGATTCTCCGTTTTGAAATAAACAAGCGCATCCAGAGGATTTCCATGAAAGACTATTGCTCCTCCTTTGTCCATAACCAGCAGTTTGTCAAAGCGTTTATATATGTTGGAAGAAGGTTGGTGAATATTGATGATTACCAGTTTACCTTTGAGACTCTGGTCTTTTAATAAATCAATAACTACATCTGAATCAGAGGACGACAACCCTGACGTAGGTTCATCAACAAACAACACATAGGGCTCACGTATAAGCTCAAGCGATATGTTAAGTCTTTTCCTCTGACCACCTGAAATGAATTTATTCAACGGATTTCCAACTTTCATATCCCTTATTTCAAAAAGGTTCAGGTCGACTAATACTTTATGAACCCGCCGAACGATTTCATCTTTGTCTAAATTTTTAAAGCATAGTTGAGCATTGAAATAGAGATTCTGAAACACGGTAAGTTCATCAATAAGCAGATCATCCTGGGGAATGAATCCAATGATCCCTGTCAATTGATCCTTTTCTTCGTGAACATCATAGCCATTTATAATCACTCTGCCTTTCAATGGCTTCAGGTTTCCATTGAAAAGGTTGAGGAGGGTAGACTTTCCAACACCACTCCCTCCCATAATACCAACAAGCATACCGGATTCTTCATACATTGTAAAGGATTGTATGCCGTTTAAAGAATTCTTGAATTTAAACTCAACATTCTCAATAGCGAGATTAATTTTGCAGTCTAAATCCGATTGAAGAAATTCTTTAACAATATCGCTATAGTAGATCGTACCAATTAAAGGACTTCTGATGGTTGATCCTTTTTCAAGGTAATAGGTTTTGTTTGGAATTACTTCGCTTCCCTGATAATATAATCTGTCACCTGCATTAACATTTCTGAAAAGATAAGCGTTTGCCATCTGAATAGAGAGTATAATAATTTCCCCTTTTAAATACTCTTTATAAACATGTTTTATACCCGGGTAATCTATTTCATCTTTGCTATCAATGATCAGGATACTTTCTTTTTGCGGTATATCATATAAGGTGTCAAGAATAAAAGACTTACAACTTTGGAAAACTTTTTCATCAAACTTAAACGCAATGGCAATGGTTCTGACAAAATCAATATCTTCTTCTAATACAACTTCTTTGATATTTAGTATTTCCAATAATTGCATCAGCACCAATAGTTTTTGCTTTTTGTCGAGAATATTATTGATTTGCTCACAAATAATAATTGCCTTCACTGAAAACAATGACATTTGTTTTTCACCTGTTTTCGCTTCTCTTTCCCTTAAACTGCTATGATAAAAATCGTACATTATAAGGTACTGATTTACTTTACCCGGATTAACCAACTGCATTAAATACGACTCAATTATAGCCCTTGATTGTGGCAATTTCTCTTCAGGGTGAATTTGCGTTACAATAGCAAACAACCGCATCAGGCCTTTTAGTATCGATTCGGTCATCGACATAGGAGAAAATGATGTTAGTATTTAATATTACTATAATATTACAAATAATCTCATTGAAAAAACATTTGAAGCCTTGTAAAAAATTCACATATTCTCATTATAGTCCCTACAATAGCAAATTTGTTATATATTTACTACTTAAGCCAGAGTTGTCATTCGTGATAAATGAGTAACAAAAAAATCAAAATACTAGTTGCAGATGATGAACCGATTGGCAGGGATCTTCTGGAAGCTATCTTATTCCCTGAAGGTTATGATCTCGTATTTAGTAAAAATGGTGAAGAAGCTTTAAATGCTGCAATTGAACACCACCCTGATATTATTTTGCTCGATGTTATGATGCCAGTAATAGATGGCTTTGAGGTGTGTATAAAAATCAGAAGTATTGAAGAAATTGCACATACTCCCATTTTTCTTATCACGGCCCTTGATGACAGAGACTCCAAAATACGAGGTATCGATGCAGGTGCCGATGATTACATTTCAAAACCCTTTGATCGGATTGAGATTCTGGCTAAAATTAAAAACAGTACCAATCTTATCAGTTACAGAAATCAAAACAAAAAAACTCAACAGACCGCTTCTGCTATCAGTGAAACAGTTACAATTGATCCTCAGCTATTTGAATGGTTTTGCAATCTGCACCTGACTCACGATCCAAAGGATGAAAAAGTCTTAATACATAGATCAATTTCACCTGCAAACAGTATTCATGCGTTCTTTAACTTTACAATAAAAACAGGTACCTGTTACTGTATGGTATCCAATTCGCTAAAAAATAAGGAAGCAGTTATTACAAATCTCTTGTTAAAAGAATTGCTTTTACAAAACGCAAGAAAAAACTCAGATTCTCCTTTAAGGATAGTACAGAATACCTTAAGAGAGTTCGAAGATTTTTCTGCTAAGTACAGCATCGCCAAATCGAAGGGAGCAAACACATCTGTTCTTTTTATTCTGTATAACAAAGAATCAGGAAGTTTTTTGGTTTCAGGTAATAACCAATCACTTTATGTGTGTTCTGCTGCAGAAGAAAACGAAAAATCGTTAAACAACTCAACATACCAGTCTTTTCATTTATCCGTGGATCAGGAATTTGAAATCGTAAATCCAAAAAATGTATTTTTGTTTTCGTCCAATGTTTTTGAGACATTTTCAGAACAAGACTTAAGCTCATTTCTGAATGAAAACTTTTCTGCGGAAAAGCAGGTAAATCTTTCAAAAGCAATTGAAAAATTCAACGATAACCGCGATATCATTGTTGTAAATTTAAGCATTTAGTATTCTGCTTTGAGAAGTAGTATTTTCATTTATCGGATCCATTATCCTTCAATGATTAAAACTTTCATTTCATTGATGCTTTTATATGGCTTCCCTATTTACACCTATTCCCAATTTGTGGTGTTGGAGGATTCTTCCATGTACTTTCTTAAAGATACCGCTCTGATACCTTTTCATATTGTTGATAGTGGTTTTTATTCTTATGAGGATTATAATTCAGTAATTCCACAGATTGAAAAATCCTTAAAATTGTATTGGCAAAATGAATTTATGAAGATGATCACAGCGGGTGAACCTGCAAAAGAGGAAATCAATTCAAACAATTTTTATGAAAAGTATACAGGCAAAATAATCAGAAATATTGATATCAAGCAATTGGAGGTATTTGGTCAGACCATCTCAGATACAACACATGGGCCTGCCAAATGGAGCGAATCTATAGGGAATAAATTACATATCAACACACGCCAACAAATGCTGAAGGAGAAGTTTCTTGTTCAATCCGGAGATTCGTTAAATCCTTTTGTTCTTGCTGACGATGAAAGGTTGATGCGGGCTTTGCCATACATAAAAAATGTACAGCTAATCGTGACTGAAATTGGGAATGATTCTGTTGATTTACTGTACCTGACAAAAGATGTTTTTTCTCTGGGGTTTGGATTGGAAATTTTTGATATTTCATACGGGCAAACCGGGATATGGAATAAAAACCTGTTTGGCATAGGTCACGAATTATATTACCAGCTGATGTGGGACTATAGTAAACCACAAAAGTTCGGGCACAAAGCAAGGTATAGGATTCAGAACATAGGAAACTCTTTTGTTACGGCCGACGTCACCTACGAAAATAAGTGGAAATTAATAGCATACAAGCTGTATCTTAACCGCAATTTTCTTACTCCTGAAATGAAGTATGCCGGTGGTTCTGGTTTCGAAATTATAAAAAGTATAAGAGACATCGTGCTGCCAGATACTATTATACCAAACAACAAAGTGGATTACAATTATTTTGATCTGTGGTTGGGTCGTTCCATTTTATTATTTCATTCTTATGAAAAAAAGAAACGTACCAACATAGCCATCACAGGCAGAATAATGAGTTATAACTTCTCTAACCGTCCTGAAAACGTCTCATCAGATTTTCTGCATGCTTACCACAACAGAACACTATTGCTCGGATCAATCGGACTTTCCAATCAGGCTTACCAAAAAACAAATCTTGTTTATGGTTTTGGTAAATCTGAAGATATACCCTACGGTTTTTTAGTAACCTTCACTGCCGGATTAGAAGAAAATGAATTCTTCGACAGGCCGTATCTCGGTTTTTCATACTCCTTTGGGGCTTTGGGAGACAGATTTGGATTCTTGTATTATGCTATTGAATATGGTACATTTTTTAACGAAGGTATAGAACAGAGTACAATAAGTCTAAGGTTTAAAAATTTCTCGCCTCTGATCAACCGGGAAGGACGCTTTCAATATCGGTTTTTCACAAAAATCAACTACAAAACAGGAGCCAACCGTCTTGACGATGAGTTTATTGAATTGGGTGACAACAACTATATCAGAGGACTTACAAGTGAAAATCTAAGAGGAACTCAACGTCTTAATATCAATTTTGAAAGTGTATGCTATTCTCCTCACTACATTCTCGGATTCAGGTTTCTATACTTTTTGTTCATTGATGCAGGAATGATAAATTATAACCATGAACTCCTTGTTCAGAATCCTGTATATACTGGTTTCGGAGCAGGTATAAAAATAAAAAATGAAAATCTTGTTTTCAATACAATACTACTCAGATTTTCATATTACCCTTTGGTGCCTGAAGATCCTGATTTGGAATACATATATCTTTCGGGTGCAAAAACGCCTCAGCATGAGAGTTTTATTGTTCCAAAGCCTGAAATACTTAAATATTAAATCATACAGAGACTTTAAACAAAATCAGAAATCATACGTTACATAAAAACGATTATTTTTATAATGATTAAATAGTATATTATGTCAGTATTAGTTGGGAAAAAAGCACCAAAATTTAATGCGCTTGCAGTAATTAATGGAAGCGAAATCATTGAGAATTTTACACTGGATCAATATTTGGGTAAGAAATATGTGATTTTCTTCTTCTACCCAGCCGATTTTACATTTGTTTGTCCTACCGAGATCATTGCATTTCAGAATAAAATGGATGAATTTGAGAAAAGAAATGTTGCTGTTGTTGGTTGTTCAGTCGATTCAGAATTCTCACACTGGAAATGGTTGCAAACGGAAAAAAAAGAGGGCGGAATAAAAGGCGTAAAATACCCACTTGTAGCAGATCAGTCAAAGACCATTTCTGAAAATTATGATGTTCTGGCCGGAGAATGGGATTACGATGAGGACGATCAAGTTCATTTCAAAGGTATCCCACAATCATACAGAGGTTTGTTCCTTATCGATAAGGAAGGCATTGTGCGTCATCAGGTAGTAAATGATATGCCATTAGGAAGAAGCGTCGAGGAAGCACTGCGCATTGTGGATGCATTGCAATTTCACGAAGAAAACGGTGAAGTGTGTCCGGCAGACTGGCACAAGGGAGACAAAGCAATTCATGAGAATCCCGAAAGTATCGCTGCTTACCTTCGCGAAAAATCTTAATCCGTAATTTTAAACAAAATAGAAAGCATTTCTGAATTGGAAATGCTTTCTTTATTTTTGCATCATGCAAACCAGCAAATCTATACCGGCTCATGAAATAGCAAATCTCAAAGAGAAGCTCATTGAATATGCCAAAGAGAATGAGATTGCATGTATTCTCGACAGCAATGCTCAATACTATCAAAATTCAGGAGGCTTCGGTTACAGACAATACGATCTGATTGCCGGTTTTAGTTACAAATCAGCATCTGCAAAATCTATTTCTGAATTCCATAAGTTGGAAGAAATCAATTCAAAAACTTCCAAATGGTACCTGGGATTTCTTTCTTACGATCTGAAAAATAACATAGAGGACCTGGATTCTAACAATTCTGATCTTCTGAATTGGCCAGCAGTATATTTTTTTCAACCCGATGTACTTTTTTTGCTTGCAAACAATGTTTTAACTATAAGCATCCGGAATAGCGACTTAACTATTTTACATCTTATTGATCATTTAAATTCCTACAAGATCTCACCGGTCAGTTCTTCTGCTATAAATCTCTATCCGAGAATATCAAAAAAAGATTATTTATCTCATGTGCAGGAAATTCAAAAGTTGATTCAAAGAGGAAATATTTATGAAATCAATTTTTGTCAGGAATTTTATACCTATGCCGAGATGGATCCTTATTCTGTTTTTCAGATTATGAATCAGCGTTCACCTTCTCCATTCACGGCTTTTATCAGATATGCGGACAGGTTTCTATTATCTGCCAGTCCTGAACGTTTCTTAAAAAAGGAAAACTCTTTGATCATTTCTCAACCCATGAAAGGGACCTCAGCTAAAGGAACAAACATTTCACAAGATCATGCTCTGAAAAAGCAGCTCTACGCTAGTATTAAAGAGCAATCTGAAAATATCATGATTGTTGATTTGGTCAGAAATGACCTTTCCAGAATTGCGGAAAAAAAATCTGTGAAAGTGGAGGAGCTTTGCGGAATTTATTCATTTCCTCATGTGCATCAGATGATTTCTACCATTACAGCACAATTGAACACCGAATCCTTTCTTGATATTGTGAAAGCCACCTTCCCTATGGGTTCCATGACAGGCGCCCCAAAAATTGAAGCAATGAAGATCATCGAGGAGCATGAATCTACAAAACGCGGATTGTATTCAGGAGCCGTAGGCTATATTTCTCCCGGAATGAATTTTGATTTTAATGTGGTGATTCGAAGTCTTCAGTTTCATGCCGGGAAAAACTACCTGTCCTATCTTGTTGGCAGTGCCATCACAGTTCTCTCTGATCCTTTGGAAGAATACGAAGAGTGCCTGACAAAAGTTTATGGAATAATCAATGTCAATCAAAAAATAAATTATGCTTGAAAAGTTTCTCGTATACATTGCCGATAATCGACTTCTGACTGACAAACATAAGGTTTTGTTAGCAGTAAGCGGAGGGATAGATTCTATTGTGATGATGCATTTATTTCACGAAGCTAAGTTCAAACCCAATATTGCACATTGTAATTTTAATCTGAGAGCTACCGAGTCGGATGATGATGAACTATTTGTTCTGGAAATGGCTAAGAAGCTAAACATGAGACATCATACGGCAAGCTTTGAGACAACTGATTACGCCGGAAAAAATAATCTGTCTGTTCAAATGGCAGCCCGTGAACTGCGGTACAACTGGTTTAATGAGCTTGCAAAAAAATTCAATTACGATTGCATTGCCATTGCTCATAATCGTGATGATCTCGTGGAAACACTACTTATCAATCTCTCCCGCGGCACAGGCATAAAAGGCTTAACCGGTATCAAACCAAAACAAAACAAAATAATAAGACCCTTGCTGTTTGCTTCCAGAAGCAAAATTGAAGAATATGCAAAACTCAGAAAAATAAAATACCGGGAAGATTCAAGCAATGATAATATAAAATACCAGCGTAACCTGATCAGGCATAAAATCATTCCGCTATTTGAAAAGCTTAATCCTTCGTTCAAAGAAACCATAGTCCGGGAATCAGAAATACTATACTCCACCTACAAAGTGTATAAGCAAGATCTGGAAAAAATCAACAAAGAAATTACGATTCAGTATACACCAGACCATGTACTTAGTATTGGAAAAATCCTGTCTCTGAAATTGACCCCGGAGATTTTATATGATCTGTTGGATGAATATGGATTTTCATACAGTACTGTTCAGAATATTTTCAACTCTCTCAAAGAAGAATCCGGTAAATTATTTTATTCCAGAAATTATGTGCTTTTAAAGGACAGGAAAACATTGGTAATTGAGGCATTACAAAAAACAATACACGATGAAAGCTTTGAACTGAAAAGAGATATTACAAACATTGATTTTCCAATACATCTCCGTTTTTCTGAAAATACAAAGGATGAAAACTTCAAACTTTCTACCGGCAAAAAGAGCATTGCTCTCGACTTTGATTTGCTAAGTTATCCTCTCAAGCTGAGAAGGTGGCAGAAAGGCGACTATTTCTATCCATTGGGTATGAAGAATAAGAAAAAACTTAGTGATTTCTTTATGGATCGAAAGATAAATCGTTTGGATAAAGAAAAACTATGGTTATTGACTTCAGAAACTGATATTGTATGGATAGTAGGTCATCAAATTGATGATCGGTATAAAGTAACATCTAAAACTATGCATCTTTTATTGATTACAATAAATGGATAGTTTTGCAGAAGCAATAAAAGAATTTGAATATGGCACAGAAGAAGCAAACAGAAGAAGAAAAAAGATTCGTGCTCGAAACAAAAGCATCCCTTGCATCGGACAACGAAGAGAGGGTGATTGCTAAACTCCACGAACTAAAATCGTCAGGAAAAGCCTGTCTTTTTCCTTCTATTCTTGGCTTATTGGAACAAAGTCGTTCAAAGAGTGTAAAGCAGGAAGTCATTTTGCTTATCAGCAATATAAAAGATCAAAAGTGTGTCCCTTTCATTGTAGACTTTATCAAGAAGGATGTTCACAACGACTGGACATCCCGGGTGATTTCGGTTTGCTGGCAATCGCGGCTGGATTATAGCAATGACCTGAATACCTTCATACATTGTTTTGTTTCAGGAGATTACCAGGTGGCTCTTGAGTCATTCACTGTGATTGAAGAAATGTTATTGAGGGCTAATCTCAAATCAATAAGAAAGAGTAAAAAACTCCTTGTTGATGGAATTTCGAAAATCAATGCTGAAAAAAAAACCTTATACAATGAGTTGATCAAAGTGCTTGATCAGGGAATATCCAACTCACAGGCCGAAAACTCAGATTTATAAAATCAAGCTCGTCCTTACTGAATGCTTGAGAAGTACTTCATAAACTGAGCGCGTTCAAAAATTGTTGGATCAGGAATGTTTTTGTAACTCATTCTTCCCCTGAATTCATCAATTGAATCGAAATTATATTTTTTCATCCATTCTTCCAGATCCGATAGCATAGTTCTTATGTACTCCGGTCCGTTTTGATACAAAACTGAGCATACCTGCACAGCAGTTGCTCCTGCCAACAATTGTTTTACTACCGATATTCCATTGTGAACACCTGTGGATGCGCATATGTCTATATTCTTTATCAGGGATGAAACGATACCTACCCAGCGAAGAGAATACCTTAAATCAGAGGGATTACTGAATACTTCTCCGCTGGTAAATGTCATGGTATCCACATCAATATCAGGTGCATAAAATCTGTTAAATAAGACAACCCCCCGTGCTCCCCGTCCTTTCAGGTTTTTTACAAATGCCGGTATATTTGTAAAATTCTGTCCGATTTTGACCGATATGGGAATGGTAACTTTCTGTGTCATATTCACCAGGATATCATCATAAAGTTGCTCATAGAGGTATCCGTTTTCATGGATGTTGTCAGGCAGTATAAAAACATTAAGTTCCAAAGCATCTGCACCTGCATCCTGTATATTTTTGGCAAAGGATATCCACTCCTTTGATGATATACAATTGATGCTGGCCATTATAGGTATGTCCACAGAGTCCTTGGTCTCTTCAATAAGCTTCAGGTACTTTTCAACCGTGTTATTTCTGGTATAGTTTAAAATATAATCTTCCGCTTCAGGATAATTGGCTTCTTTCAGCATGGATATAGCATCCCTGTTTATCTGTTCTTCGAATAATGATTTCAGAACAACGGCCCCGGCTCCTGCATTTTCCAGTTTTTTAATTTTTTTTACCGTATTCGTTAATCCCGAGCTACTAATTATCAATGGATTTTTTAATTCGATGCCCAAATAATTCGTTGTAAGTTTCACTGGTAAATATTTTAATTAAATTCCTGTTTTGTTAATTTACATAAATAATAGAATGATTTTTTTCTTTTCATCCCGCAGAACCCTCATACATACTCTGTCCTTATTGTGAATAATAGTGCTTAAGGATTTCATTCTCTTCACCTTTCATATTATGGGTATACTCTTTCACCAAAAATCAGGCTTCCTATGCGAATCATGGTTGATCCTTCTTCAATAGCAATCTTATAATCGGCTGACATACCCATGGATAATTCCTTAAAATCAGGCATACCTGAAAAATATTTCTGTCTAATATTCTTAAAGATACTAACTAATTTTCTAAACTCATCCCTCACCATGTCAGCATTACTCGTATAAGTAGCCATACCCATTAATCCCAGGATCCTGATGTTTTTGAATTGTTTAAACTCAACAGATTCCAAAATCTGCTCCACATCGGTCTGATCTAACCCGAATTTGCTGTCTTCTGCCGCAATTTTTACCTGCAATAAGCAATCGATGATCCTCTTGTTCTTTAAGGCTTCTTTATTTATGGCAGTCAATAATTTAAGGCTTTCCACACCATGTATGAGCGTCACGAAAGGAGCTATATACTTAACCTTATTGGTTTGCAGATGACCTATCATGTGCCACTCAATATCTTTAGGAAGCAACTCGTGTTTAGAACTCAGCTCCTGCACTTTGTTTTCGCCAAATATTTTATGTCCCGAATTGTATGCTTCAAGAATCTGTTCCGCAGGTTTTGTTTTTGAAACAGCTACTAAGTTTACATTTTCAGGTATTTCTTTTTTCAGATTTTCTATTTCCCGGGCAACACTCATTTTTTATTCCTTATACATTTAATTATAAGCCAAAAATAATAAACCCCCCCTTATTTATACAAACTTTTTTCGATCCTTTTTGTTTCATTACCAGAAACTTAATTTGTTGCTTAAAAAATGGTAACTTGTATAAGATAAAACGGAATAATAGTTCAAGAGAATAACAAATTATTTTATGAAAATCAGTGTTATAGGTGCAGGCAATGTTGGCTCATCCTGCGCAGACGTATTAGCCCATCAGGATGCAGCAAGTGAAGTCGTTCTTCTTGATATTAAGAAAGGATTAGCCGAAGGTGTTGCACTGGATATTTGGCAAAGTGCACCCATTGACAGGTTCAATACAAAAACAATTGGTGTAACAAACGATTATAAAGCTACCGAAGATTCTATCGTAGTAGTCATCACTTCAGGATTACCAAGAAAGCCAGGCATGAGCAGGAATGATTTGATAGAGGTAAATGGCAATATTGTCAGGGAGGTTACAGAAAATATTTTAAAGTATTCTCCCTGTACAACTATCATTGTTGTTTCAAATCCTTTGGATGTTATGACCTACCAGGCTCACATGACTTCGGGCTTACCCAGAACAAGAGTTATGGGCATGGCAGGTGTTCTGGATACAGGTCGTTACAGGGCATTTATTGCCAATGAATTAAACATTTCCCCCAAGGATATACAAGCAGTTCTTATGGGAGGACATGGCGATACCATGGTTCCTCTTCCCCGATTTACAACAGTTTGTGGCGTTCCGCTTTATGATGTTCTCTCCAAAGAAAAAATAAATGCCATCATCGAAAGAACAAAATTCGGAGGTGGGGAATTGGTAAAACTCATGGGGACTTCGGCCTGGTATGCACCCGGATCAGCTGCAGCACGTATGGCTGAAGCAATAGCCAGAAACCAGAAAAGGGTTTTGCCCTGCTGTATCAAACTTGAAGGTGAATATGATTTGCATGATGTTTATGTGGGAGTGCCTGTTGTTTTAGGCAGAAATGGTATTGAACAGATTATTGAATTGCATCTGAATGCAGATGAAAAAAAACTTTTGTTGAATTCTGCAAACAACGTTAAAGAGATGATGGAAATATTGGACAAAACAAATCAAAATGCATAAAAAAACCGCTGAAACTTTCCAACGGTTTTTTTCTAAACAATCATTTTCGATCCAATTCAGATGCTAGATTTAGTATGTTTTCGACCAATTCCTGTCGAACATCCAGATTCAATTGATTCAATAGTTCAAAAACATCTTCAAATTCTCCATGCAGATTAAATAATGAATCAATGTCTATTAATTCTTTCTCTGATTTAGAGGCCAGATCGTTAATAGTAAATTGAACAGTAGAAGTTTTTGTCATAGGCAAAATTGTATTTCATTTAGATTATATCATGTACAAAACGATGAAATGCACAAAATATTTCTTTTGTTGAAAAAAAAATCGCCAAATCTTTTCGAAAGCCCTACTTCACTGACAGAGAAAGGTTTTTCTCTTTAATCAATCTACGCAAATTAATCAGTGCATACCTCATCCGCCCCAGGGCAGTATTAATACTCACATTCGTTTGTTCAGCAATCTCCTTAAAGCTCATTCCGCAATAATGCCTTAAAATAACCACCTCCCTCTGATCTTCAGGCAATTCATGAACAAGACGCCTTACATCTTTTGATATCTGATCAAAAACAATCTCCTCTTCAATCGTTTTGTCAGCAAACTTTTTTGAATTGAAAAGATCATTTTCATAGCTATCATTTGAGATCGTGTTCAGCTGTTTTTCTTTTCTGAAATGATCAATCATTAAATTGTGTGCGATACGAATAACCCACGAAATAAATCGCCCGTTATCTCTGTATCTACCTTCTTTTAATGATTTGATAACTTTAATAAAAGTTTCCTGAAAAACATCTTCAGCAAGATGTTGATCCTTTACTACCAATAATATATACGTGTAGATTTTTTTTCTATGCCTATTTATCAATACTTCGATACTTGTTCTGTTTTCTTCATTCACATATTTTTGAACAAGTTCGAAATCACTGAGGCTACTTAGAGTTTTCACAACTACCTCCTTTTTATAAAGGTTATACAAAAAAAGAAAGTAGAATTATTCTATAGGCATTCCTCCGGATTTGGTATTGTAATAATAACTGCAAGTAAGCACTTTTTTTTCTTAATTCAAATACCTTTGCAGAAAATTTTCATATTTTTTTAATCAATTTCCATGCCAGAAATTAAAGACAATAAGGCTTATATAATTGTTAAAGGCGCAAGAATTCATAACCTGAAAAATATAAATGTTGAACTTCCGAGAGAAAAAATCATTGTGATAACCGGAGTATCCGGATCCGGAAAATCATCACTGGCTTTTGATACAATCTATGCCGAGGGACAAAGAAGATATGTTGAGAGCCTTTCATCTTATGCGCGGCAATTTCTGGGAAGGATGAATAAACCTGAAGTAGATGCCATTCTTGGATTGCCTCCGGCAATTGCTATTATGCAGAAAGTCAATACCCGTAATCCCAGATCTACAGTTGGTACTTCCACTGAAATTTACGATTACCTGAAGCTCCTTTTTGCAAGAATCGGGCAAACTTTCTCACCTGAATCGGGAAAGAAAGTGAAAAAAGAAACTGTTTCAGATGTTGTAGATTACCTTATCTCTTTGGAAATCAATACAAAAGCACTTATTTTAACTCCATTTCGTACCTATAACAAGGTGAGTTTTGATCAATTGGTATCTGATCTGAAACATATGGGGATAAACAGGGTAAAGATCAATAGTGATCTTCTGAAGATCGCTGAACTTACAAAAACAATGGTTCATAATGCAAAAGAATTTCATTTGGTAATTGACCGCATTGTAATCAGAAAAGACGAAGATTCCATCAGTAGATTTGCTGATTCAGTACAACAAGCATACAAGCTGGGAGATAAAATTTGCCTCGTGCAAACCCTTCCCGATGAGCATTCACAATGCAAAAAATTTTCAAATCATTTTGAGGTAGACGGAGTATCTTTTGAAGAGCCTACTGTTCATATGTTTAGTTTCAATAATCCTGTAGGAGCCTGTCCTGTCTGTGAAGGATATGGAAAAGTTATTGGTATTGATGAGGATCTGGTAATCCCTGACAAAAATCTTTCCATATATGAAGATGCTATCGCATGCTGGAAAGGTGAGAAAATGCAGAAATGGAAAAACAAACTCATATACAATGCAGAAAAATTTGACTTTCCTATACACAAGCCTATCCATCAGTTTAGTGAAGAACAATATGCATTGCTTTGGAAGGGAAATCGTTACTTCGGAGGATTAAACAGGTTTTTCAAATACCTTGAAGAAAAAAAATACAAAATTCAATTCCGTGTTATGTTAGCCCGCTACCGCGGTAAAACGACCTGCCCTGAATGCAAGGGAACAAGATTAAAAAAAGAAGCAGAATATGTGAAAGTGGCGGGTTATTCTATTCAACAACTGGTTGATATATCCGCTGAAAAACTGAAGAAGTTATTTTCCACCATTAAACTTACAAAGTATGAGAAAGATGTAGCAGGAAGACTTTTGATTGAAATTCAAAACAGGCTCAGTTACCTTTGTGATGTTGGCCTCGGATACCTTACACTCAATCGTCTCTCAGCAACCCTGTCTGGTGGCGAATCTCAACGCATCAACCTGGCCACCATCTTAGGAAGCTGCCTGGTGGGTTCAATCTATATACTCGATGAACCCAGTATAGGCTTACATCCCAGAGATACACACAGGTTAATACATGTATTGAATGGCCTGAGAAGCATTGGAAATACCATTCTCCTGGTTGAACACGAGGAAGAAATCATCCGCGCATGTGATGAAGTCATAGACATAGGTCCACGTGCAGGAAGACTGGGAGGTGAACTTATTTATTCAGGTTCCTATGAAAATCTTTTGAAAACAAGTGATGGCCTCACAGCAAGATATTTAACGCATAAAGAAACTATTGAAATACCTGCCAAAAGAAGACCATGGAAAAATTCCATTACCGTTGTCGGAGCTAAAGAAAACAATCTGAAGAACATTGATGTGAAGGTACCCCTCAATATTCTTACTGTAATAACAGGAGTAAGCGGATCAGGTAAATCTTCATTAATAAGAAATATATTGTACCCGGAAATTAGCAGGGTGATACAGGGTTATGGTGAAAAAGGCGGAAAATTCAGTCATTTAGAAGGAGATATTAAAACGATCTCATCCATTGAGTTTGTTGACCAGAATCCCATAGGCAAAACATCGAGGTCAAATCCCGTAACCTACATGAAGGCATACGATGATATCAGAAAATTGTATTCTTCCCAGCCTTACTCAGTAAGCAATAACTACAAGCCTTCTCATTTTTCTTTTAATGTGGATGGAGGCAGGTGTGAAGAATGTCAGGGTGAAGGCGTAATTAAGGTTGAAATGCAATTTATGGCAGATGTTATTCTCACTTGTGATCATTGTAAAGGACATCGGTTTAAAGATGACATACTTGAAGTCCGATACAAAGAGAAGAATATTTATGACATACTGCAAATGACTGTATATGAGGCTATTGAATTCTTTTCCACAAAGAAAACCAGCAGTGAAGAAAAGATTGTAGCTAAATTATCGCCCCTTGCAGCTGTAGGTTTAGGTTATATAAAACTGGGGCAATCATCGAGTACTTTGAGTGGCGGTGAAAGTCAGCGCGTAAAACTGGCATCTTTCATTTCCTTAGACAAAAGTTCAACCACACTTTTTATTTTCGATGAACCTACAACCGGTCTCCATTTTCATGATATCAAAAAACTATTGGTGTCATTCAATGCCCTGATAGAAAAAGGACATTCCATCATTATCATAGAACATAACCAGGAAATCATTAAATGTGCCGACTGGATCATTGATCTTGGACCCGAAGGAGGTGATCAGGGAGGTTATCTTGTATTTGAAGGCACCCCTGAACAACTCACAGAGTGTAAAGACTCATATACCGGGAAATATCTGAAAAACAAGTTAAGCCAAATAGTGAACTAAGATTCGCTGTTATTCTTCTATAAAACTGATCCAAACACCTTTTCAATGATATCTTCACCCCATTGGAAAGGATCCTTACGTATCTTTTTTTCTTCCTCTCCTACCATATAAAACAGGCCATCAAGTGCTTTTTGTGTGGAGAATACACCTATATTGGTTTCTATGGCTTCGGGAAGATTTATATTGGCTCCAACCAGGTTGGCAAGGGCAATAGCTGTACTTACATCTGTCCGGTTTACAAAAGAGTTATACAGGCTTGTCAGTTCATTCCATGCATCGTAAGCTGAAATATTCCCAATCAAATCCTTTTTGAGGGATACATCTAGTTTGGGAGCGTACAGCTCTGTTAAAGGATCGTATGTTTGCATGCTCAGGAACTCTGTAGCAGCTGTTGAATCAAATTCTGCCTGACTTCCTCCTCCTCCGGCCCCGGGTACTATACCATTTAAAATATCCCAACCCTGAGTAATGGTAAGATTTGTAATGGCATTCTTGAAAATCGGTGCTGCATCCTGGGCTGCATCCTCTGCAGCTCTGTTTACAGACAAAATGACGTTTTCAAAAGCATCGTCAAGCCCAATTAAATCGCTGATGCTACTCAAAGTTTCGTTACCATTAATGGTATTTCTGACGTTGGAAGCTTCTGCAGGCAAAGGAATTTTTACTAAAGTTTCATCCCCTTTGTAGTAACCATCAACAATAGATAATGAACCAGATGCTGAGTCGGCTCCAATCTCAAGTGCTTTCTTTAATCCTTTTACAATCTCTCCGTCAGTCAGATCATCATCATCCAGATTAAACAAATCACAAGATGAAGTGAACAAAGATGATATAATCAATAGTAAGCCAATTAACTTTTTCATGACAATTTGTTTTTATTAAGCATATATACTTAACGAAAAGTTTGCCGTTTTGTTAAAAAAAAACCTGTGTAATTTTACACAGGCCTGGTTTATAGGTAAGTTGTATTATTATTCTTCATCCAAAAACCCAAACATAATAGCGACACAACCACTGGCAGGATATTCAGCTTCTGTGTTACTGTTTGGCACTCTTACGGTAATTTTTAGTTGCTGACTGGCCTCTAATGTAAAATCCCACACCCTTGATTTGTCGTGCTCGGAATTATCATAAAGTACATTTTTATATGCATCAATAACCTGAAACTCAATATCGGGCAGAGCATCTGATCCACAGATAGCAAGACGATAATCCTGTCCCGAATAGAAAGTTTTATAAAGCTCAGCTTCTTCTCCTTCAGTAAGAATAGCTGCATGGTAATTTCCATCATGTATATAAGGGATAAGCTCCAGCTTACATATTTTTTTTGCAAAGCCTTTACATTGAGCTGATACAATAGTACTTGAAAATACCAATGCAAAAACCAGGGTTATCAGATAGTAAGTTCTTCTCATGATATCTGTTTATTTATTGTATAAAGCTTGTTCTTAGATTATCAACTGCTGACTGTAATATTTTAAAATCTTCCGGTGAAACACTCACATTGGTTTGAGATTTAAGAGTGGTTACATTTGTTTCAGTATTTTCAACTGCCTCTGTTTGTGTGGTTTGAACCTTTACGTTATCAAAAGCATCTCTTAGTTTCTGCAATTCGGAAATTAAATTTATGATATCTACATTTTCCTCTCCATTTTCATTTGCTTTATTATCTTCAAGCATTCTCTGCACAATGTTAAAGGAGAGTTTTTGCTCCAACACTCTATCAACAAGTTTATTGTTCTCAATCTCATTAATCCCTATCAACTGAGTAGCAATATAAAGTCCTTCAATCCATCCGCCAACAAGCACAATAGCTGCTACATCCTGCCTTTGTTGTTCTTTCAGGTAAGAAGAGGAATTTAAGAAAGTTTCGGAGATAATATCCATTACGATATCCCTGTTCTGCAAGTTTTCCTCCAATCTTGTCATGGTTTCGTTATCAATAGCATCATTTATATCAAGTCCTTTAGCCATGGCTTGAGCAGCATCCATATAATTTATGGATGTCTGAGTTTGATCAAATAAACTCGCAAAACTTAAATCTGTTGTATAAATACCCAAATTTAATGCTAATGACCTGCTTGTTGAATAATTCGTTACATTATCCAAAGAATTAAGAAGTACTTCATCATATTCAGCACCCGCAGATTTAATTAACATTGCTGTTTCCAAAGGAGAAGGTAATGAATAGAATATTTTCTTCGCTTTATCGATATCATCAAAAATATCATCTTCAGTAACAAAGTCTTGAATATTTACATTCTGTTTTGACTTCTTATTACCCAGATTACAGCTCACACATACTAGTGATAAAGCAAAAACTGAAAAAACAATCAGAGAATTAATAAAATGTTTTTTTGGCATCGGTCGAAATTTTATGGTTCTGTTTTTCCGCGAAAACCTTATGTTCGTAGTAAAATTAATATTTTTTTTTGATTTACAAAACTGACTATTCACAAGCTCAAAACTCATTTGTAATAATAATTAAAAATTTACTATTTTGTCGATAAGCAAAAATTGATATTTCGTATCAAGATTTGGCTCCCATCCAATTAAATATCTTGTATACTCACTAAGTTCCAACTTATCAATATCTTTTGCATATATATCCTGCATAATATCATTTGGAAACATTTCTCTAGCCAGTCTGATCTTTTTTTCATTGCGCCGGTATAAAGATCTCGAGAGATCAGCAGCTCCGAAAAGATACAATATGTTCTGTGCTATAACAGCAGGGTATTTATAACTGACTATTGAAAACTCAATATCTTCAGCACCCAAATGATTCACCGGCAGAGATATATCATCCCGATAGTCAATTCTATTGAATCCAAAGCCTGATACCAATAACAGAATGACCAGCAAAAGGAAAAATCTTTTTAGAACTGCCATATAAATTAACTTAATGATTTGGCAACAGAATACAAAGTTAGCATTCCAATGGTTAAAATTTATAGATATACTACGGGAGAAATCAACATTTAGTTATCCGGGCGGGAACTATAATACCTGCAAAATTCCCTAACGCCACATTTTGAGCAAAGCGGTTTGTGTGCCTTGCATATATACCTTCCGTGTAAAATTAACCAGTGATGCGCCAGGGGACGCAAATCTTCCCTGATGTATTTCAACAATTGCAATTCTGTTTGCAAAGGCGTTTTTGCATTGGTAGCAAGTCCAATGCGGGCAGCAACCCGGAAGACATGTGTATCAACAGCAATATGAGGCAAATTGTATATGACCGATGCAATAACATTAGCCGTTTTACGTCCAACACCCGGTAATTTTTGAAGTAAATTCACATCGGAAGGTACTTCGCTTTTGAATTCTCCGACCAACATGTTTGCCATTCCAAACAAATGTCTGGCCTTATTATTCGGGTAGGAACAACTTTTAATATAAACAAAAATATCTTCCGGAGAGGCTTTTGCCATATCATATACTGTAGGGTAGGCTTCAAACAATGCAGGAGTAATTGTATTCACTCTCTTATCTGTACACTGTGCCGACAAAATTACAGAAACAATAAGTTCATAGGGATTTGCGTGAGTAAGCTCA
>CAYQDZ010000018.1:0-24243 GCA_964416375.1 uncultured Bacteroidales bacterium | reverse complement strand
CAGATCAATACTCCAAACTACTACAAATTTCAACGCCAAGTTAAACTAGAACCGTTATCGTATTATATGAGCTTGCCTTTCAGTTCAATCAACTTCTGACATGTTTCGTATTCTTCCTTCACTTCATAGTGCGAGATCATTTTTTCAATAAACTCGATGTTGTTGTATTGGGGATGCTTCTCATCAAATTTTACAATTCCTTTCAGTGTTAAATCAAGCACTTCAACTTCATCGGTGATGGAATAAATATCTACAACAGGCATGTCATCATTCAGAACGGCGGTGCCTTTGTATTTTTCAAGAAAATTTATCAGTGTAAGCTGAATATTAATGTAATCATTGTTTTCCTGGAGCAACTGTTTGTTTACAGAATAATATTTATCGTATTCGAGGGCATGCTCACCTGTATTGTTTGAGGCAAGCAATTGCTTGATCTGCATCTGATTCTGATTAATCACTTTAAGATTCTTCTTCACCCTGAATTTTAATTCATCTATTGTTTTCTGTAATAACTCTCGCATCGTAATGATTATTTATCTATAAATACAATTCAAAAATATAAATTATTATGCCTTGAATTACTCAATTTTGATAAACTGTGCATTTTTTTTCACAATTCGTCAATTATTGGTTATATGATGATGTATTAAGCTTTTTGGAGTTCACTGGGATTCATTGTATTCGGCAATGATATCTTTTACCATTTCAGGTGCAACACGACCATAGGTTTTATCACCAACCAGCACAACAGGTGCCAGTCCGCAAGCACCCACGCAACGAAGGCAATTGATTGAGAATTGTCCGTCAGCAGTAGTTTCACCGACTTTAACCTTCAGTTCTTTCTTAAATTCTTCCAGGACCTTTTCTGCACCTCTGACATAACATGCCGTACCTGTGCATATGGAAATGGGATTCTTTCCCCTTGGAATCATGGTAAAGAAACTGTAAAATGTAACAACACCATATACTTTGGCTACAGGCAAGCTTAGCTCTTTAGCAATAACTTCCTGTACCTCAGCGGGAAGATACCCAAAAGTACCCTGGGTTTTATGCAAAACATTGATCAATTCACCACCTTTGTTATGGAAGGATTTGCAGATTTCTTTTATTCTATCTATTTGATCTTTCTTGAGTTCTACTTTTATTCTTGACATGATCGATTAATTTTCGTTTACTGTATGGTGCATTACATAACTATTATTTCATATAAATAATCTTCTTGCTCTTGTCCGCATAATGCGTATGAAGCAGCTGATGAGCTTTTTCACTCATGGGTTTGCCAAGGAATTCTTCATACAATTTGATAATGTACGGATTCTCGTGTGATTTCCGGATGGTTTTGTTTTTATCTTCACGGTAGATCGCTTCCATTCTCTTTTTCAATATGCTCAAATCTCCATGGTGTAAAGGCTGACCACCTCCACCAATACAGCCTCCGGGACAAGCCATGATCTCAATGGCGTGAAACTGGCTTTTGCCGGCTCTTACATCTTCAAGAAGTTTACGTGCGTTACCCAAACCATGGGCAATGCCTATTTGTAAAGGAAAGCCGTCAAAATCCACCTCGGCATGACGAATACCATCCATTCCGCGAAGTTGTTTGAAATCTACTTTATCCAGTTTTTTCTTTGTATACAATTCATATGCGGTACGAACGGCGGCTTCAATTACTCCTCCTGTTGTACCAAATATCACTGCGGCACCTGTTGATTCTCCCAAGGGCTGGTCAAAGTCTTCTTTGGGCATATTTTTCAGGTCCATGTTGGATCTTTTGATCAGATGAGCCAATTCGCGGGTAGTAATGGAATAGTCCACGTCCGGATTACCATCCACTTTAAACTCATCACGCTGGCATTCGTATTTTTTTGCCAGGCAGGGCATAATGGATACTACGACCAACTCATTTCGTTTTACCTCTATCTTATCGGCAAAGTATGTTTTTGCAATGGCACCAAACATTTGCTGGGGTGAACGTGCTGTTGAGGGTACATCAAGCAGGTCGGTAAATTGCTGTTCAAAGAAATTTACCCAGCCCGGACAGCAGGAAGTAAGTATGGGAAGCTTCACATTTTTATCGCCGTTCAGATGTTTTGTGAGCCTGTCAAGCAGTTCGGTACCTTCTTCCATAATGGTCAGGTCGGCAGCAAAATCGGTGTCAAATACATAGTTGAACCCGAGTCGGCGTAAAGCCGATACCATTTCACCGGTAACAAGTGTTCCGGGCTCCATATCAAATTCTTCACCAAGGGCAGCACGTACTGCAGGTGCCGTTTGAACAATGACTGTTTTTTCCGGATTGGAAAGATCTTCTATGAGTTTGCTTGTATGATCCACCTCAGTGAGGGCCCCGGTTGGACATACCGCAACACATTGTCCGCAATAAGTACAGGGTGAATCTTCAAGATCCATCTCAAAGGCCGGTGCAACAACCGATTGAAATCCACGGTTCACGGCAGATAAAGCACCCACAGTCTGAAACTCATTGCACATGGTTTCGCAACGCCGGCACATAATGCATTTGTCCATCTCACGAATAATGGAGGGAGAGAAATCGACACGATAGGTAGACATCTCCGCTACATCCTGGTAAGGTATTTCGCGGATGCCCAGCTTAATGGCCATGTTCTGCAAATCACAGTTCCCCGACTTCGCACAAACAAGACAATCTTTAGGGTGATCGGAAAGTATGAGCTCCATCACGGTTTTTCTTGCATTCAATACGCGCATGGAATGTGTGTTTACAACCATTCCTTCCGTTGCTTCCGTAGAACAAGAAGGGGCAAGGTTCCTGCGTCCTTCTACTTCTACCGAACAGATACGGCAACCTCCGGGTTTGTGCTCAATGTTCAGATCAGGCAAATCCATATAGCATAGTACAGGAATATCAATATCCAATTGTTTTGCTGCTTTATAAATTGTAGTTCCTTTGGGAACTTCAATGGCGGTATTGTCGATTGTTAATTTTACAGTTTCCATGTTTTCAAGTCCTTAGTTTACGATTACTGCATTGAATTTACACCTGTCTAAGCATGCACCGCATTTAATGCACAGCGATTGATCGATGGCATGAATTTCTTTTCTTTCACCTGTGATGGCTCCTACAGGGCAGGCTCTTGCACAGGCAGTACAGCCAACACAATTCTCCTCTACAATTTCATATTTCATGAGTGCTTTACAAACTCCTGCGGGACATTTTTTATCTACAATATGAGCTTCATATTCGTTCATGAAGTTTTTTAGTGTGGAAAGCACAGGATTAGGTGACGATTGTCCCAACCCGCAAAGGGAGGTGTCTTTAATAACATTTCCAAGATTTATCAACTGATCAATATCTTCTTTTACCCCGTTTCCTTTGGTTATTTTATCCAGAATTTCATGCAGCCGTTTGTTTCCAATACGGCAGGGAGCACATTTTCCACAGGATTCTTCCACGGTAAATTCAAGAAAGAATTTGGCCACATCTACCATGCAATCGTCCTCGTCCATAACGATCATTCCTCCCGAGCCCATCATTGATCCCGCAGCAATCAGGTTATCATAGTCGATGGGTGTATCCAGATTTTTTTCCACCAGACAACCACCTGACGGACCTCCGGTTTGTACCGCCTTGAATTTTTTGCCTCCCCTGATTCCACCGCCGATTTCGAAAATGATCTCACGCAGCGTTATCCCCATTGGGACTTCAATGAGTCCCACATTGTTTATTTTGCCTGCCAGTGCAAATACTTTTGTTCCTTTCGATTTCTCGGTGCCTATGCTACTGAACCACTCTGCCCCTTTGTTGAATATTACCGGGATATTGGCATAGGTTTCAACGTTGTTAACATTGGTTGGTTTTTTCAGGTATCCTTCAACACTTGGAAAAGGTGGTTTCATACTTGGCTCACCTCTGCCTCCTTCAATGGAATGGATCAAAGCAGTTTCTTCACCACAGACAAATGCGCCGGCACCATAGCGAAGCTCAATGTCGAAATCAAATTCATTGCCCAGAATGTTGTTTCCCAGCAAACCATATTCTCTGGCTTGTTGTAGGGCTATTTTCAGACGCTCGATAGCCAGCGGATACTCTGCACGAATGTAAATAATACCATATGCAGCGTCTGTGCAATACCCGTTGATGGCCATGGCTTCTATAACGGAATGCGGATCTCCTTCGAGAATGGAACGATCCATAAAAGCACCAGGATCGCCTTCGTCTGCGTTGCAAACAACATATTTTACATCGCTTTTTTCTTTTTTTGTCAGTTCCCATTTGAGTCCGGTGGGAAATCCTCCACCTCCACGACCTCTCAATCCTGAACTTTTTACAATTTCAATGGCTTCATCAGGGCTTAAGGTATTGAGAACCCCAGCCAAAGCCTCATATCCGTCCCGGGCAATGTATTCATCAATATTTTCCGGATCAATGATTCCGCAATTGCGCAAAGCAATACGTATTTGTTTTTTATAAAAGTTCATGCTTTTCGCGTCACCGATTTTTTCTTTTGTTTCGGGGTCTTCAAAAAGCAGGCGTTCTACTTTCTTTCCTCTTATTATATGTTCTTCAACCAGTTCTTCTGCATCTTCAGGTTTCACCTGGGTGTATACAATATTTTCAGGTACTATTTTTACGATGGGGCCCTTCTCACAAAATCCGAAACAACCCGTTTTAACAACCTGTGCTATTTTATCCATACCTTGTTTGGAAAGTTCTGCCTTTAAATTTTCCGCCAGGCTATCGCTCGAAGAGGCATTGCATCCTTTTCCTCCGCAAACAAGCACGTGCATTTTATATTCTGCCATTTCTTTTCCTCCGGTATGTTTTATTTTGTATCATCAATGGTTTTATAGTTGAGAGGTATAATTCCTTCAACAAGCTCGCCTCCACGAATGTATTTTTCGATGATTTCATCTGCCTTTTTTTCATCTACATACCCGAAAACAACGGGTTCCTTTCCCTGAATTGTTACCTCTATTGTTGGTTCAGCATAACAATACCCCATGCAACCGGTCTGAGTCACGGAGGCTTCAATATTTCTCTTCTTCAGCTCCTTGTTTATAAACTGAATGGTGTCTCGTGAACCTGAAGCAATACTACAGGTAGCCATAGCTACTTTTATCTGGATGGAATTCTCAGAATTTTTGCTTTTTTCCTGTCTGCCAACAAGATTTTTACGCAATTTTCTTAAATCATCCAGGGTTTTAATTTTTCCCATACTTTCCGGCTTTAGATAATCTTTACTCTGAAATTAATTGTGTTGGTTTCCAATACAGATTGTTCTTGTTGAATAGTCAATAACGATTTGATTTTTCTTTGTAATATAACGAGACAAAGATAAGATGATTTATTGTTATTTAAATAACGAAATATACGCTATCTCTTTATATATAATACTTCTAAATAGATTTGTTATTAAAATAACAAGAGACAGTAAGGAGTCCAGCCTTCTTTTGAATCATTCTAAATTTCGAATTATGACCTGCATTATGAATGTTGCGTGAGCATTCCAATGGAATTGTTATGATTTCATTATCCGGCATGATTCATCAAGCCGTGAAAAAATGTGTAATTTTTCCTATATCAGTTTACTGCAATAAAGCATCAATAAGCTTGTCAAGACCTTCCCCTGTTGTTGCAGACAACCGCAGAAGCGGCAGGCCCGGAACTATTTTGTTGAGATGTGATTCGAATTTTTCGACATGGAAATCAAGATGAGGCAGAAGATCTGTTTTGTTGAGCACACAGAGCTGCGAACTTTGGAACATGCCAGGGTATTTTAAAGGCTTGTCTTCTCCTTCGGTAGTGCTGGCAATAACAATTCTTGTGCCTTCCCCCAGATCAAAAAGGGCCGGACAAACAAGATTACCGACATTCTCAATAAATAAAATGGAATTTTCTTCGGGATCAAGTGATTTCACCGCATGATTGATCATATGTGCATCGAGATGGCAACCGTTGCCGGTATTGATCTGTATTGCATCTGCCCCGGCAGATTCAATTCGTTCCGCATCGTTTGACGTTTGTTGGTCTCCCTCAATTACGTATATCCTTTGTGAAGATTTCAGCTGTTTAATGAGTTTTTCAAGCAAAGTAGTCTTTCCGGAACCGGGTGAACTTACCAGGTTGAAAACTTTGATGTTTTTTGCTTCAAAGAATCCCCGGTTACGCTCAGCAAGCAGGTTGTTCTTCGATAAAATATCCGTTTCAACATGCAATACTTTTTGATGGCCACCATCATGAGGATGAGAATGCTCATGTTCATGATCATGAGTATGTTGATGATCTGAGTGATTGTGATCCGGATCATGGGTATGTTCCCTGTCTTCTTTTACTTTATGAATAGTAAAACTACCATGTTCTGAACCACATCCGCAAGTATCGCACATAATTACATCTTAATTTCAGATTACAAAGGTATAAAATTCTGCAGCCATTATTCAGCAACAATTGACTTTACCAGCAGTTCTTTTCCTGCAATGATTTCCGGGCCAAAGGATGAACATTTCGGACAGGGGGAATACAAATCTTCGGGATGGTATTTTTCCCTGCAATTTCTGCAGACAGCTTTTGCCCTGGTGATGATCAGTTTTACTTTGGTAAATTCCATAACCGATCCTGGCTTCAGGCTTTCGAGTGCCATTTCGAGCGCCGGGATTTCAACCCCCGAGAGGGTGCCAACTTCCAACTGGACTTCTACTGCTTTAACGGCTCCGTTTTTTTTCAGTGCCTCGTCTACAATTTCAATAATATTTTGCGCCAGTGAAAATTCGTGCATGGGATGGGTATTAACAGATTCTTGGCAGCATTTCTCCGCTTAGCATATCTACAATCCGCTTTCCTCCAACAGCAGATTCCATAACCACTTTACCGGGATGCTCACTGCTTACTTCGCCCGCAATGGCGGCATGTTTACCAAACTTATGCTGTTTCAGTGTCTGCAAGATTTTTTGTGCCTTATCTGCTTTCACTACCATCATTATTTTTCCTTCATTCGCTAGGTAAACAGGATCAAAGCCATAAAGCTCGCATACAGCACGGACACTTTGTTTCAGAGGTATGTCACGTTCCCGGATCAGGATCCCGTAGGCTCTTTTTTTGCATGTTTCAACCAGTACGGTTGCCAGGCCTCCACGTGTAATGTCACGCATAAACCGAACATCTTGCGGATGCAGCAAGACTTCTTCAATCATGGATGTAAGTGGTGCTGCATCGGAGAGAATTTCTTCATCCAGGGAAAGATTTTCACGCGCGGATAATATGGCAATGGCATGATCACCAAGACTTCCTGTTACAATGATTTTATCACCCGCCTTGATGTTCTCCTGGTTTTTCAGGTGCATTCTGTTTTTGGGTACAAGTCCTATACCACTTGTATTGATAAATACCTTATCGCACTGCCCCCTTTTTACCACTTTTGTATCTCCCGTAACAATGAGTATTCCTGCATTTTTAGCTTCTTTTGCCATGGAGGCCGCAATCTTTTCCAGGTCTTCTATCGGAAAGCCTTCTTCCAGGATAAAACCTGCACTCAGATATTTTGGAATGGCACCTGATACACAGAGGTCATTTGCCGTACCACTCACGGCCAGTTGACCAATATCTCCTCCGGGAAAGAAAATGGGATCAATAACATACGAATCTGTAGTAAATGCTAATTCTTCCTCATGCGAATGTATGCGGGCAGAGTCACCTAAATCTTCCAGGAAAGGATTTCTGAATTGTTTGAGGAATATTTCTTCGATCAGGGCACTGCTTAAGCGACCTCCGCTGCCATGACCAATCCGTACTAATTTATCATTCATTTTTGTATGCAAAGAAATAAAATTCTACTCTGTATTCTGGTAATTGTAATAGGCATGGCATGAACCTTCTGATGAAACCATGCATGCTCCAACCGGATTGGAAGGAGTACACTTATTCCCAAACAAGGAACAATCTGTTGGTTTTTTTAATCCTTTTAAAATTTGTCCGCACAAACAGGCTTTCGGTTCGGGGCCGGTTTCCACCTTTACAGGGATCTGTTTTTCAGCATCGTATTTGCTGTACTTTTCATTCAGGCACAAACCGCTTTTTGGAATATGGCCAATACCTCGCCAATGCTGATCGCAGGTGGTAAAAACTTCGGATATCATTTGTTGTGCTTTGATATTCCCTTCTTCACTTACCAGCCGGCTATACTGGATATTCACTCCGCTTTTTCCGTCATGGAGCATTTGCATTAAGAACAGAACCGATTGCAGCAGATCAACGGGTTCAAAACCGGAGATCACGATGGGTATGTTGTGCTTTTCTGCCAGCGAGGAAAATATCTTGCTTCCGGTAATTGCACTTACATGGCCGGGTCCGATATAAGCATCGATTGGAATGCCTTCCTCGATCAAAGCGCTCATGGGAGGAGGCATTAATTTGTGTGCACTGATAATGAAAAAATTGTTCAGCTTATCTTTCTCTGCTCTTAGAATGGCTATTGCGGTCCCCGGAACGGTGGTTTCAAAGCCTATGGCAGCAAAAATAATTTTCTTTTCGGGATTTTGACCCGCTGTTTCCAAAGCCTCAATGGTAGAATAAATGATTCGAACATCGGCACCTTTGGCTTTTTCATTTTCAAGGGAAGAATAGGTTCCCGGCACACGGAGCAGATCACCATAGCTTAGCAAAATTACATCTTCTCTTTTTGCATAGGCAATGGCCAGGTCAATGTATCGCTGATCGGTTACACAGACCGGGCAACCGGGGCCGGAAAGCAATTCGATATGGGATGGCAGCATGGTATGAATTCCATATCTTCTGATGGCCATGGTATGTCCGCCACAAACCTCCATAATACGGGTGGGCCGCGATGGAATTTTATGGATCTCAGTCAATAGTGATTTTACGAATTTCTCGTTGCGGAAATCATCAATGAAATTCATTCCTCAGGTAGAATTGATTCCTTGTTGAATTGTTCCAGCTCTTGTAATGTCTTTATTGTTTCGAGAGCATCTTCTTCACTTAATTTTTCCAGGGCATAACCTGTATGAATCAGTACATAATCGTTAATCTGAACACGATCAAGCAACTGGACCCCCACCTTAATGGTGGCACCATTTATATTGGCCTCGGCGAAATCGCCGTCTATTCGAAGTATTTTTGCCGGAATTCCTAAACACATAATTTACATTTTTTTGTTTGCTGCAACAGCAAGTTGTCCCAGTGCTATTCCCCCATCGTTGCAAGGTACTTCCTGCGGGTAAAAAACTTTATACTGAAGTTGACGGAGCAAAGGTACTAATTTTTCAGTGAGGTATTTGTTCTGAAAAGTTCCTCCGCTGATTACTACTTTTTTAATGCCACTGTCTTTATTTGCCAGCTTTACCTGGTGCAGGGCCACTTGAACAATCGTATTGTGGAACCGCGTAACAATAAGATCCGGCGCTTTGTTTTCTTCTATGTCTGCAATCACTTCATGGAACATTTCCGTGAAAGAGATTTGGGTGCTGCCTGAAAAAGAATAGGTTTCATTTGTAGTATCTGCCAGATAGTTTTCCAGTTGCAAAGGGGCTTCAGCATGGTAGTTGCTTTCGATGCACAGGCAAAGCAAAGCGGCAACAGCGTCAAACAATCTTCCCGCACTGCAGCACAGGGGGCTGTTAATCTTGTGGTCAATGGCTTCGATAAGTTTCTCTGCTTTTTTAGAGTCGATGGATGACAGAAAAGGAATGTTCATTTTTTTGTAGTCCTTTCCAAATGTATGATACAGGTATGACAGCGCACTTCGCCATGGTTGCTTTGTGGCAATATCTCCTCCGGGAAGGGGTACATATTCAAAATGGCTGATTCGCCTGAATTGGCTGTAATCTGCAACCATAACTTCGCTTCCCCATATATGGCCGTCGCTGCCATAGCCTACTCCGTCATAGCTGATTCCAATCACCGGTTCTGTTAAGTTATACTCTGCCATTACCGCAGCCACGTGTGCGTGATGATGTTGTACCTGAATGAGAGGTAGTTTAGTTTCTTGTGCGTACTGAGAGGAAAGATAATCGGGATGCAGGTCGCACACTATTTTTGAAGCTTTGAACCTGTAGAGACGACTAAATTCTGCGATGTTTTCGCAGAAAAACGAATAGGTTTCCATGTTCTTTAAATCGCCGATGTGCTGGCTTAATATGGCCTGATGTTCTTTGCCTATGCAAAAGCAATTTGATAATTCAGCTCCGGTGGCAAGAATACCACTGACATCAAAATCAAGGTCGACAGGCTCGGGAGCATACCCTCTTGCCCTGCGCATAATTCTTGGTTTATTATCGATTACCTTGACAACAGAATCATCTGCCCGTCGTGCTATTTTCCGGTTATTGATCAATATGCCACCCGATATTTCTTTGAATGTTTCCAGTGCTTTTTCTTCCTGGTAAAGAATAGGAATGTCCGATGCATTTCCGCTGGTCAGAACAATGGCATTGGTCTGAAGTTGTTCGAACAGCAAATGATGAAGCGGTAAATAAGGCAGAAATGCTCCTATGGAATCGAGACCGGCAGTGATGCTTTTTGCTACTGCACCTTCTTTGATGTGGTCAAGAACCACAATGGGTCTGCGCCACGAGCTAAGAATTTTTTCTTCCCTTGTTGAAATGAGACATACTTTTTTCAGGTTTTCCATCGATCGGAACATTACGGCAAAGGGTTTTTTTTCTCTTCGTTTGAACCTGCGGAGTTCTTCCACGGCTTTCTCATTGCATGCATCGCAAGCCAGGTTGTAACCTCCCAGTCCCTTCATGGCCACTACCATTCCATCGTTCATATTTTTTCCTGCTGTTTTTATTATCTCATCAAAATCAGTCGTTCTGGTTTTGCCTTTATAAAACTCGTAAACCGGACCACAATCCGGACAGGATATGGGCTGGGCATGGAATCTTCTGTTGAGGGGATCATCAAATTCAGACTGGCAACGGATGCATAGGACAAATCCATTCATGGTAGTGTTGGACCTGTCGTATGGAAAATCATGAACAAGTGTAAACCGCGGACCACAATTCGTGCAGTTAATAAAGGGGTAATGATCTCTCCGGTTTTCGGAAAACAATTCCCGGAGACAATCAGTGCAAATGGCAATATCAGGACTGATTTCTGTGATGATTCGTTCCGATTGCCTGCTGGGAATGATGGTAAATTCATTAAAGTGTTTCAATTCGGTTGGCTCCATAGCAACTTGTTTGATATTTGCCGCAGGCGGAGCCTCCTTTTTCAACTTCTTCATAAAAGCATGGCACTTTTTTTCATCCCCTTCAATCTGTGCAATAACTCCATCGGGACGATTAAAGACATAACCTGTCAGGCCCAGGGCATTGGCTAAGCTGTAAACAAAAGGCCTGAAACCGACACCCTGAACACGTCCCTTAATATGAAAAAGGTAACTTAAGCTTTTGCTCTCCGATGAGGCTCTTTGATTCAAATTTTATTATATTGTAAACAGATTTATACTTGCTTTTATTTTTTAAACAAACGCTAAACTATATCAATTATCTTAAATAGTATCAATGGACCTTTCACCCCGCACAATTGAGCGACTAAGTAAATACCGCAGGTTGCTGGAGAAATATAAAAAAGCGGACGGAGCTTATATTTTTTCACACCATCTGGCGCGTCTTCTTGATCTCACTTCTGTTCAGGTTCGGCGTGATCTGATGTTGATCGGATTATCAGGTAATCATAGGAAAGGTTATAACATCAGAGAATTGATAAAATTAATTGGTAAGACCATTGATGCTGAGCAGGGACATAATATTGCCATTATAGGTATGGGAAACCTGGGCAGGGCTGTCACCCGATTTATCAGTAAAAACAAGACCAAGATGAACATTGTGGCAGGCTTTGATATCGATCCGGCAAAAATAAATGAAAAAGTGGATGGAGTCCCTTGTTATCATATATCCACGATCCGTTCACACATCGAAGAACTGTCTGTTGATATCGGAGTATTGACAACTTCAGCAGAAGCGGCACAGAATATAACAAATCTGTTGGTAGATTCGGGAGTACGGGGACTTCTCAATTTTACTTCGGTTCATCTGGATGTCCCTCCCCATGTTTACCTGAAGGATTACGATATCATGACCTCACTGGAGGAAATAGGATTTTTTATTAAACAGCCTTAACACCGTAATTCTTATTATAAAAGAGAATCGAGTGGAGTATATTCGATACCAAAGGCCGTGGATACATTTTCATATACACATTTCCCCTTGTAAATATTTACTCCATGGTAAATATCGGGCGATTTACGACATGCTTCTTCCAGGCCAAGTTCTGCAATCATTAATCCGTATGGTAAAGTTGTGCTGGTTAGTGCTATTGTGGAGCTGAGGGCTACAGAACCGGGCATGTTTGCCACCCCGTAATGGACTACATCATCAATTACATAAACCGGATCGTCGTGTGTGGTGGGATGAATTGTTTCAACACAACCACCCTGGTCGACGGCTACATCGACTATCACGGCTCCTTTTTTCATGAGTTTAAGATGTTCTCTTGTTACCAGTATCGGTGCTTTTGCCCCGGGGAGCAGTACCGCACCAATCAGAACATCACTTTCTGCAAGTACCTTTTCAATGTTTGCGTCGGTACTGTAAAGTGTGTTAATGCGTGATCCGAATATATCATCAAGATAGGCCAGCCGGGAAGCACTTACATCAAGAATGGTGACATCTGCACCCAGGCCTGAGGCAATTTTGCAGGCATTTGTTCCAACCACACCTCCGCCGATGATGCCAACTTTTCCACGGGTTACACCGGGCACGCCGCCCAACAGCATACCTTTTCCGCCAAAGGTCTTCTCGAGGTATTTTGCTCCTTCCTGAATGGAAAGCCTTCCGGCAATTTCGCTCATAGGTTTCAGGCAGGCCAAACTACCTTCTTCATCTTCTATGGTTTCATAAGCAACGCTTTTTACCCCTTTTTTCATAAGAATTTCAGTCAATTCTTTGTTTGCCGCCAAATGCAAATAGGTGAATAAAATCTGGTTTTCCCTGAAAAGCTCATATTCTTCAGGGATGGGTTCTTTCACTTTAATGATCATCTCACAGGCAGAAAATATTTTTTCCCGCGTTTCACAAATTACAGCACCTGATTCTTTGTACATTTTATCTTCAAAACCTGCAGCATAGCCTGCATTGTGTTCGATAAATAATTCATGACCCCGTGTAACATATGATTTTACATCTGTTGGAGTCAATCCAACACGGTATTCATGTTTCTTAATTTCTTTAACACATCCTATTTTCATTGTAGTAAAATTTTAAGGACATCAATTTATTGTAATTTTTTTTTCTGCTGTATGATTTTAGTCAATAAAAAGAGATCATTGGGTAGTAAAACATCAAATAGTCCATACTGAACCCGGACAATGGTTTTTTATACAGAAAATTTTCACGTATACAATCAAATTGTTTTTTATGAACAGGATTGTTACTTTTTTTATAACTTAATAATATCAAAATCAGAAGGATGATTCCAGGCAGGATCAATGTTGTTGAATTTATAATAAATCTAAATTCCTTTCAGACCTTGGCGGGTAACAATTAAAGTTCTATCTTTATTTGTGAAAAAATTAACAAATAGGTTTTTTTAGAATTTAAGTAATTGTAAATCAATAAAATATCTTCTTTTTTTATGAATTCATCATCATTCATGACAGTGGATTTAAAGGAATAAAGTTAACAGCACATGTTTGATTTTTTGATGGCAAAAAGTTTATATGATGAGGGATCGCCGAGCACCATATAAAAATTAAAAACATGGTGAGGCAACAAGTACAAACAGGTTTAATAAAACAGATAAGTAATTCAAAATAAGTGTTTTATACAAAGATTTAAAACAGATGAAGAATATTGCGCAGAAGATCATTGAGAAATATCATCAAGATAAAACTCGTTTGATGGATATTTTGATCGCAATTCAATCGGATGCCGGGTATATTTCGCCTGAGATTGTAACTCAAATTGCGAGTGAATTAAACATGTCGGAAGTAGATGTTGAGCAGACCATTTCTTTTTATCACTTTTTATCCATGAAGCCCACGGGTAAATTTTCCATATACCTGAACAATAGTGTGGTGGCTAATATGATGGGCAGGGCTGAAGTAGCTGCTGCTTTTGAAAAAGAAACAGAGATAAAATTTGGTGAGGTAACTCCTGATGGTTTGATCGGTTTGTTCGAAACTTCCTGCATCGGAATGAATGATCAGGAACCGGCAGCTATAATCAATAACCGGATTTTCACCAAACTGACTTCTTTCAGGGCAAAGGAAATCATCCGCGATATCAAAGACGGGAAGAAAGTGGAAGAAATGTATTCAGCCAGTTTCGGAGACGGGGCAAACCGCGATAGTCTCGTGAAATCAGTGGTAACAAACAACATCAGGAAAATAGGGCCTATCCTTGATCCGGATTATAAAATAGGGGAGGCCATTAAGAAGATCATTAAATTGAAGCCTGAAGAAGTGATCAATGAAGTGAAACATTCGAATATCAGAGGCAGGGGAGGGGCAGGATTTCCAACCGGATTGAAGTGGGAATTCTGCAGGAATGCCAAAGGAGAGAAAAAGTATATTTTCTGTAATGCGGATGAAGGTGAACCCGGTACTTTCAAAGACAGGGTAATACTTACCGAATTGCCCCGGCTTCTTTTTGAAGGAATGGTAATAGCAGGCTATGCGGTGGGAGCAACCGAAGGGATATTGTACATCAGGTACGAGTATAAATACCTTGAAGAATACCTTGAAAAAATATTGGATACTGCCCGGAAGAAGAACTATCTGGGCAAAGACATTATGGGTAAGAAAGGATTTAACTTCGATATAAGAATACAGTTTGGCGCAGGGGCATACGTATGTGGAGAAGAGTCTGCTCTGATTGAATCTGCTGAAGGAAAACGAGGTGAACCTCGTGACAGGCCACCCTTTCCCGTGGAGAAGGGATACCTTGAAATGCCTACTGTTGTGAACAACGCAGAGACCTTATGTGCCGTTGTAAAAGTGATTCTTAATGGCGGCGACTGGTACCGGTCGTTTGGTACTTCGGAGTCGACAGGAACGAAACTGCTTAGTATTTCAGGTGACTGTCGTAATCCGGGAGTATATGAAGTAGCGTGGGGATTCTCGGTAAACGATATGCTGGAAATGGTTGGGCACTCCGATAAAGTACAGGCAGTGCAGGTTGGAGGTCCTTCAGGAGCCCTTATCGGACCCGATGAGTTTAACCGCACTTTAGGTTATGAAGATCTTGCCACAGGAGGGTCCCTGATTATTTTTGGAGAAAACAGAGACCTGCTTGCTGATGTGGTTTTAAACTTTATGGATTTCTTCATTGAAGAATCGTGTGGCAGTTGCTCCACGTGCAGAATACTACCCAATGTGATGAAGAAGAAGGTCGAAAAAATACTGAATGCCAGGGGAGTTCAACAGGACATTGTTGATCTGGAAAACTGGGGCAAATACCTCAAAGCCAGCAGATGTGGATTGGGCCAGACTGCTGCCAATCCGATCTTGTCTACCCTAAAGAATTTCAGGCATCTGTTTGAATCGAAAATACAAACCAGAAAAGAATACGATAGCGGTTTTGATCTTTCACATGCTGTTCAGGAAGCGTGTAAAGCAACCAATCGCGTTCCAAATATTTAATAATTACGATTATGAACCAGGTAGTTAAATTTACTGTTGACGGTGTTGAATGTATGGCAGCATCAGGTCAGTATCTCGTTGATGCGGCGAAAGAAAATGGAATTTTTATTCCCACTTTGTGTAATTATCAGGGAGTGAAGCCCAAAGGAAGTTGCAGGATATGTACCGTTAAGGTGAATGGCAGACTTATGACAGCCTGTACTACACCTGTTGCTGAGAATATGGAAATTGAAAACAGCACGGATGAAATACAGGATTTGAGAAAAGCCATCATTGAACTTTTATTTATTGAAGGAAATCATTTTTGTCCGGCTTGTGAAAAAAGCGGAAGTTGTGAATTACAGGCTTTAGCATACAGATACCATATGATGGTTCCCCGCTTTCCTTATTCATTCCCTCAAAGAGGGGTGGATGCTACAAATCCAAAATTGATAAAGGACCAGAACAGGTGTATCCTTTGCAAAAGATGCATCAGGGCCATAGTGGATGAAAAAGGACGATCTATTTTTGCCTACAAGAAAAGAGGCCGTCACGTTGAAATAGGCATAGATCCGAAAATCGGAAAGAACTTATCCGATGAAACAGCTCAGAAAGCTGTGGATGTTTGTCCGGTAGGAGCTCTCCTGATAAGAGAAGTAGGATTTGAAGTTCCGATTGGGGAAAGAAAATACGACAATGAACCCATAGGAAGTGATATAGAAAATTTGAAGTAATTAAACTGTCAAAAGAATAGAATAATGAGTAAACCAGTTGTTGCCACTACTTCACTGGCAGGTTGTTTCGGATGTCATATGTCGATATTGGATATCGATGAACGAATTTTGGATCTTATTGACCTTGTAGAGTTCAATAAATCGCCAGTGAACGATATCAAGAAATTTACAAAAAGATGCAATATTGGCCTGATTGAAGGAGGATGTTGCAACAGTGAGAATGTTTATGTGCTGAAAGATTTCAGGGAAAATTGCGATATATTGATCTCGTTAGGAGAATGTGCCATTATGGGTGGCCTTCCTGCCATGCGTAACGGTATTCCAATCAGAGAATGTCTTGAGGAAGCCTATTTAAATGGGCCAACAGTGGAGAATAATAGAGAAAAAATTATTCCTAATGATCCGGAATTACCAATTTTACTGGATAAAGTATATCCTTGTCATGAAGTAGTGAAAATGGATTATCATTTACCGGGATGTCCTCCTAGGGCAGATCTTATCTGGGAAGCTCTGGTTGCCCTTATTACAGGCAATGAAATGAAGCTTCCTTATCAGGTAATTAAATTTGATTAAAGTTGATTTATGGGACAGAAAATAACTATTGAACCTGTTACTCGTGTTGAAGGACATGGAAAAGTAACTATCCATATTGATAATGATGGAAAAGTGACCCAAACCAGGTTGCACATTGTTGAATTCAGAGGATTTGAAAGATTTGTTCAGGGAAGACCTTACTGGGAAGCCCCGGTATTGGTACAACGCCTTTGCGGCATTTGCCCTGTAAGCCACCATTTGGCAGCAGCCAAAGCACTGGATGTTATTGTCGGTGCAGGAACCGGCGATGGCTTAACGCCTACAGGAGAGAAAATGAGACGTCTCATGCATTACGGACAAATATTTCAATCTCATTCTTTGCATTTCTTTCATCTGGCTTCTCCTGATTTGCTGTTTGGAATTGATGCCGATCCTGCAAAGAGAAATGTCATGGCGCTTGCTCTTGAGAATAAAGACCTTGCCATACAGGGAGTGATGATGCGTAAATTCGGACAGGAAATTATTGAGGCTACAGCAGGGAAAAAAATACACGGAACAGGAGCTATTCCTGGTGGCATAAACAAACACCTGTCGGCATTTCATAAGAAACGCTTTCTTGAAGGTGATGCCCCGATGAACATTAAGACAATGATTAAATGGTCCCAGGGGGCTCTTGAATTTTTCCATGATTATCATGAAAAAAACAAGGCCGTTATCGATGATTTTGTTGATATTCCGTCCAGTTACCTGAGCCTGATCAGGAAAGACGGAGCGCTGGATTTATACCACGGTGTGCTTCGGGCCAAGGACCAAAATGGCAGTATTATTCTCCCTGATGTGGATTACCAGGATTACCTCAAATACATCGATGAAGAAGTTCGGGACTGGAGCTATATGAAGTTTCCCTATTTGAAAGAATTTGGAAAAGATGCAGGATGGTATTCAGTGGGGCCACTCGCCAGGTTGAACAATGCAGATTTTATTGACACTCCTCTTGCTCAGAAAGAGTTTGAAAGATTCACATCATACAATCATGGTAAACCGAGTCATAAACCCATGCACGCACATTGGGCCAGACTGATTGAAATATTGCACTCGGCCGAAAAAATGGAAGAACTTCTTAATGATCCTGATTTGATGGAAGGTCAGCTTACGAAAAAAGGAAAAAGACAATCCGAAGGTGTTGGATTGTTAGAAGCTCCTCGTGGCACCTTATTCCATCATTACAGAGTAGGCAGTAATGACCTGATTGAAATGTGTAACCTCATTGTTTCAACTACCAATAACAATCAACCCATGAACAATGCGGTGAATCAGGTTGCTGTAAAGATGATGACAGGAAAAAAAGAGATTTCCGAACCGATGATGAATGCTGTCGAAGTGGCGATCAGAGCATATGATCCATGTTTGAGCTGTGCAACACATGCATTGGGTCAGATGCCTCTGGAAATATCTTTGTTTAAAAACGAACAATTGATTGATAAGAAACAAAATCGCTGAAATGCATTCTAATTTTCCCCGTATTCTGATCTATGGATACGGAAATCCGGGACGGCAGGATGATGTGTTGGGAGTGCTTCTGGCTGAAGAGATTGATAAGTGGGCAAAAGAAAAAAATCTTCACGGAATTGATACAGATCAGAACTATCAACTCAACATTGAAGATGCTGACAAAATTGCCGTGTATGATATTATCGTATTCGCCGATGCCTCGGTAAATAATATCGAGGCATTTCAGATGGATAAAGTTGTGCCTAACACAAAGGTCGATTTTAGCATGCACTCGGTCACACCCTCTTTTGTAACAGGATTATGTTATGAAATTTTCACTAACAAACCTTTGGTTTATCAGTTGCAGATCAAGGGTTATCAATGGGAGTTTATGGAAAAGCTAACAAAAAATGCCAGGAAAAATCTTTCTTCTGCCGTTGAATTTTTAAAGGATTTTATTTTTGAAAAACTGAATAACCAGGCATAGTTTTTTTTTTCACACTGGAATTCGTATTTCAGGCAGAATGTAAATTAGGTATTTTTGCTTTTCTGCTTATCGTGCAGGACAAAACAACCAATCCCTTTTAACATTATGAATACAGAGGAGATTATGGGGCATATTTTTATTTGCCTATATGTTTTATCCTTAGTATATTGCATTGAATTGGGAAAGGATTCATCATAAATTTCATATTCAAACGTGTCGTTATGATTACAAACAAATGGAAAGGGAAGGTAATTCTGGCGGTTGAGGATGACGATATAAGTCTGGAATTTCTTAAGGAGTTATTTGAACCGTATAAGGTTATACTTTTATCTACTAACAACGGTCAGTCTGCAATTGATATTTGCAAATCTGAGCCAAAAGTCGATCTTGTTCTTATGGACGTACAGCTTCCGGTTTTAAACGGAAAGGAATCTATGAAGCAGATTAAAATTCATAGTCCTGATCTGCCGGTAATAGCACAAACAGCTTTTGCTATGTCAGGAGATAAGGAGCTATATGTAAACGAGGGTTTTGACGATTACATTGCAAAACCTATTAATGTTCAGGAACTTATTTCTATTGTTGACAGATTTCTCGGTTAATTATTCTGAATCTGTGCATAACTCTTGATTGCAATTGAACTAAAATCTTCATAGATTTAGTTGCTATTTTACGTATTAATAAAGATTTTCTTTTATGAATCTAAGAAACGTTGTTTTTGCGGTATTCATTTTATTAACATTGGTTTTTGCGTGCAAATCAAACAGGAAGAATACCCAGGTTATTGAGTTAGACAGTATTAATTTGTCAGATTCAATAAGTTCAATTAGTCCGTTAGATACGATTGGGGAGGGATTGCCTATTTTTTATAACATGTATCTTTCAGTTGAACTGTCTTCTCTTTTTGAAAGTGCCGGCGCAATCTTTACCTCTGAATTGATGAACAATACAGATAAAACATCAGAATATATTACCAGTGCACAACAGGCAATAAATCTTGGTGTGTACGCTGTTGACCTTAGTTATGCGAAAGTGTTTGGTCAGGTTGAAATAGCAGGAAGGTATTTTACAGCCATGCAACAATTATCAAGGGAACTTGGTATTCCCGGCGACTACTTTGAAAATACTGCTGAACGATTTGAAAGGAATATTGCTGAAAAAGATTCTTTGATTAAGTTGGCAAATGAAGTATACTATACTACCGAAGATTATCTGAAGAACAATGAGAGGTTTACCACGGCAGCCATAATCATAATGGGTGGATGGATGGAAGCAATACACATTGCCATCGATGTAGCTATAGAAAGTCGCGATGCCAATATCATTGAGAGACTGGTAGACCAGAAATATTCTTTAAATAACCTGATGCTCATGCTTTCTGAACATAAAAACAATGAGGTGGTAAAAGAATACCTGATAGAACTGGCTCAGGTAAAGAGAAAATTTGATGAAATTGATGTGGTTTTTCATGCTGATTTTGATCCCAATACCAAAGAAGGAGAAACACTTGTCGATCTTGCCATTACACAGATCAGGGAGTTCAGCACCGTGATTGATAATTTCCGGAATAAATTGATAAATTGACCGGCTTTATTGCGTTGATTGATAGTTTTTCTGCACTATTCCTTATTTTATATTAACTGTTTGATTCTACTCCGTAGTTTTCTTCTTTTCTATGGTTCAAATCCTTTGATTTTAAGGAATTTATATATGTTCACCTGAGCTGTCGGGAGGTATTTGTTTTGTTCAATTTTCATGGAAAATCCAAAAGTCCTAAGCCAAATTATTATTTCTTTATTAGAATAATTTAACTATCTTAATGCCAAAGCAAATATACACGCGAGGTATAAATATCGAATTTCGGCCTAAATGGATAAAGACTTATTTTTTATTCAAACCATCCTTTCAGATGAAATGACAAGCCACGGATTTCCCCTGGTTTACAAAGGCCCTCTGAATCATCAAATCATGAAATTCTTTACCCGCATGGCCGAAGAGAAAATATCAGAGAACTGCTCCGATTCATCCGTCAAGCGAAAAATATTCCATGTCATGGTTGAGATGCTTCAGAATATTACGCGCCATTCGGTTGATTATGATAAGCGAGAGGATAGCATTGGAATTTTTGTTATCGGCGAGCGAAAAGATTATTATTATATTATTACTGCTAATGTTGTTAAATCTTCTGAGGTTCGTCAACTCAAAGAGTCTATTGAGATGCTGAACAAGATGAATAAAGAAGAATTGAATCAACTTCACAAAGAGATAATGCGCACAGGAAGCATCAGTTCAAAAGGAGGTGCCGGTCTTGGCCTTATTGATATCTTGCGAAGAACCGGTGAGAAATACAATTATCAGTTTCATCGCCTTGACCAAGAAAGTTATTTGTTTGTACTAAAATCTACCATAAACCTTCCTGCAGAAGAATAGAATCATTCTATATTAAATAGAAATGATTCAAATTTACTAATAATTCATGGTGGGTTAAAAAGCTATTGTTATTTTTGTAACAGTAAATCTGAGAAATTGATTGTATCGGTTTCAAAGTTTTCCTTATAAGTCAGATCCAAAAGTATTTTTCTAATGGAAAAGAGAATTGGTGCAGCCATAATTTTAGTTGAGAACAGGGAATCTGTTGACAGGATCAATGAAGTCATATCCTCACATGCTCATATTGTACTTGGCCGTCAGGGTTTGCCATTGCGTGATAAGGGGATTCGAGTGATCAATTTAATATTGGAAGGGACAACAGATCAAATTAGTTCTTTAACCGGAAAACTGGGAAGGCTTTCAGGAGTGCATGTGAAATCGGTACTAACAAAGTATCAGTAAACTGAGTAACGGACCTTAATACTGAAGAATATGATTTTTAAACCGGAAAGCTATCGTATAGCTGACAAACCAGAAGTGCCATTTATTGATTCTGATGAAATAAATCAGTTTCTGAATCAGGAAAAACCAGATGATGATCGGGTAAAGGAAATTGTGGATAAGGCTATTGATAAAAACCGCTTGTCCTTAGGAGAAGTGGCAGGTCTTATCCATGCTGATAAGCCTGAACAGATTGAACTCATCAAGGCAGGAGCTACAAAATTAAAGGAAAAGATCTATGGTAACCGCATTGTGTTATTTGCCCCTTTGTATGTAGGAAATAATTGTACCAACGATTGCCAGTATTGCGGTTTTCGTATCTCGAATAAGCAGGCGAAAAGATCAACACTTTCAGACGATCAGCTTGTCAGCGAAGTGAAAGCCCTGGAAGACAATGGTCAGAAACGTTTGATTCTGGTATTTGGGGAACACCCGAAATACAATGCACAATATATGGCCGATACGACAAGAAAGGTATATTCCATAAAACAGGGAAATGGCGAGATCAGAAGGGTGAATATCAACGCCGCACCGCTTTCAGTGGATGGTTTCAGAACGGTTGCCGATGCCGGAATTGGGACATATCAGATATTTCAGGAAACCTATCATGCCGAAACTTACAAAATGTATCATCCGAGCGGCAACAAGGCAAACTATAGCAATCGTCTGGTTGCACTTGATTGTGCACAGCAGGCCGGACTGGATGATGTTGGAATAGGAGCATTGTTTGGCCTGTACGACTGGAGATTTGAGGTATTGGGACTGGTCAGGCACACAAACCATCTTGAAGCATGCTATAATGTCGGTCCGCATACCATTTCTTTTCCCCGCCTGCAGGATGCATCTGAAGTAAAATACAACCCAAAATACCTTGTAAATGATAAGGATTTCACCCGTATTATTGCCATCCTCAGGCTGTCCGTACCTTATACCGGATTGATACTTACAGCACGTGAAAGTGCTACGATCAGAAAAGAAGTGATGAGGTATGGTGTGTCTCAGATAGACGGAGGTACAAAAATAGAGCTGGGATCTTATGCGAATAGTCAAACTCAGGAACAGGATCTTTCCAGGGAACAGTTTCGTATCAGCGATGACAGATCTCTGGGTGAAGTGATAGAGGAACTGCTCGAAGAAGATTATATACCTTCTTTCTGTACGGCATGCTATCGCCTGGGAAGAACGGGAGAACATTTTATGGAATTTTCCGTGCCTGGTTTTATTAAACGATTTTGCTCTCCAAATGCAATGCTCACATTAGCCGAATACCTCGAAGATTATGCAAAGCCTGAACTGGTAAGCAAGGGATGGCAGACGATTGAGAAAAATCTGTGTGCTCTTAACGGAGAAACAGATACCCAGGAAATCAGAAACAGGCTGGAACGAATTAAACAGGGCGAACGTGATTTGTACTTTTAGCTATGAGCACAACAGGATTGAAAAACAAACTTTGGAAAAATAAACCGGCTAAACATGAGCTGATTTCACTGCTGCAACCGGATGAACATTCTCAGAAGGAACTGTTTAGAAAGGCTGAAGAGGTGAAGAAAAACACGGTGGGTGACAAGGTATATTTCAGAGGACTAATTGAGTTTTCGAATATTTGTTCGAAAGATTGTTTTTACTGTGGCATCCGGAAAGGAAATGAAAAAACCATTCGATACAATCTGAGTGATGAGGAGATCCTGTCTGCTGCTGAATATGCCTATGAACAGAGCTATGCATCCATTGTTTTACAATCGGGTGAATTGATGAATAAAGCCTTTATTCATCGTGTTGATGGCTTGCTAAAAAAGATTCATCAGAAAACAAATGATGAATTACACATTACCCTGTCATTGGGTGAACAAAACAAGGAAACTTACAAGCGTTGGTTTGAAAGCGGAGCACACCGGTATTTGCTGAGGATGGAAACCACAAACCGGGAGTTGTATGCTAAAATTCATCCTGACAACGAAAGACACCATTTTATACCTCGCCTGAAGGCCCTTGAATCATTAAGAACCATTGGCTATCAGACCGGTACAGGAGTAATGATCGGATTGCCCTATCAGAGCTACGAGGATCTGGCCAATGATTTGCTTTTCATGAGAGACTTTGGTATAGATATGGTTGGCATGGGACCATACGTTGAGCATAGTGAAACCCCCATGTATCAATACAAAGATCAGCTATGGCCTTTGCAGGAGCGTTTCTACGCATCATTAAGGATGATAGCCGTTTTGCGCCTGCTTATGCCTGAGATAAACATTGCTGCTGCCACGGCACTTCAGTCGATACATAAAATGGGCAGGGAAAAAGCTCTGATGGCAGGAGCCAACGTCATTATGCCCAACATTACACCCGGAAAATATCGCGATGATTACAGATTGTACGATAACAAACCCTGTACCGACGAGAATGCGGAGGATTGTACAGCTTGCCTGACAGCCAGGATCGGTATGACCGGAAATACGATTGGTCTCGGGGAATGGGGCGATTCCAGGTTTTATTCACGGAGAAAAAAGTT